>CANEFU010000008.1 GCA_947426875.1 uncultured Clostridium sp. | reverse complement strand
TTCTTTCTTTTTTTCGATTATACCATATTTCTTATAAAAAGCAAAATAAAAAAAGCCTTTTGGCTTCTTTTATTGATTTATTAGACTCCCATTATATTGTATCCACTATCCGCATATATTACTTGACCTGTTATGGCTTCTGACATATCGCTTAATAAAAAGGTAGCAACATTTCCTACTTGCGTGGTTGTAACATTTCTATGTAGTGGTGCCTTTTCTTCTACCACTGTTAATACAGATGAAAAATCCTTAATTCCTTTGGCAGATAAGGTTTTGATAGGTCCTGCTGAAACGGCATTTACTCTCATACCCTCTTTTCCTAAATTTTCTGCTAAATATCTAACACTTGCTTCTAATGCTGCTTTTGCAACTCCCATAACATTATATCCTTCTAGTACTTTTGTTGAACCATGATAAGTTAGTGTTACTAAATTAGCATTTTCATTTAGCATGTCTAATTCTTTTGCCATCCTTGCTACCAATACAAATGAATAACTACTTACATCAACAGCATGTGAATATCCTTCCTTACTTGTATAAATAAAATCATTGTGTAAGTCTTCTGTGTTAGCATGTGCAATACTATGTACAATACCATCTATTTTTCCATTTTCTTCTTTTATTTTTGTAAATACTTGTTTCACTACTTCATCTTCTGAAGCACCATTTAACACATATGCTTTACTACCTTTAAATTCTTTGGTTAACTCTTCTATCTTGTCTTTATTTTCTTCTCCCATATAGGTAAAAATTAATTCTGCTCCATTTTCATAAGCTGACTTAGCAATTCCAAATGCAATGCTCCACTTATTTCTTATCCCCATAATTAATATTTTCTTATTTTTTAATAACATTTTTATACCTCCTATTCTATTTACACAACTGTCTTAAACTCTCCCATATGCCTAAATTTTTCATATCTATTTTGCACAATATCTTCTGTGCTTAATTGCTCCATTTCACCAATAGTAAGTTTTATTTCTTTTTTTAGATTACTAACTATTTTTTGAAAGCTTTCTTCCTCTACCCCATTGGGTTCTTTTACTATTTTATCAATTATTTTTAATTCATATAAGTCTTTTGCTGTCAATTTCATTTTTTCCGCTGCCTCTTTATATCTATTTGAATCCTTCCACAAAATACTGCTATATCCCTCTGGTGAAAGAATAGAATAAATTGCATTTTCTAACATAAGTACCTTATTCGCAACTCCTATTGCTAAAGCTCCTCCGCTTGAGCCTTCTCCTATTACGATTGCAATTACTGGTACTTTTAAGCGTGCCATTTCAAACATTGACTTTGCAATTGCTTCTCCCTGTCCTCTTTCTTCTGCTTCGATTCCAGGATAAGCTCCTTTTGTATCGATAAAAGTAATAACTGGTCTTTTAAATTTTTCTGCTTGTTTCATAAATCTTATTGCTTTCCTATAACTTTCTGGATTTGGCATTCCAAAGTTTCTTTCAATATTCTCTTTGGTGGTTCTTCCTTTTTGCTCAGCAATGATTGTAAAATTTTGTTTTCCTATTCTGGCTAAACCACACACCATTGCCTTATCATCCTTAAAATTTCTATCTCCATGTAATTCGATAAAATCATCAAATATTGCTTCTATGTAATCTAGTGCCGTTTTTCTTTTAGGATTTCTTGCTATTTCTACTCTTTCCCATGCTGTTATTTTTTTATTCATTCTTACTTCCTCCTTTATGGAATTGAATTAATTGATAAATGGTATCTTTTAAATCTTTTCTTTCTACTATTTTATCGATAAATCCATGTTCTAATAAGAATTCAGCAGTTTGAAAACCTTCTGGTAATGATTCTTTTATCGTTTGCTCTATGACTCTTTGTCCTGCAAAACCTATCATAGCTTTTGGCTCTGCTAAAATAATATCACCTAAACTTGCAAAAGATGCTGTAACTCCTCCATAAGTTGGGTCTGTTAAAACAGATATATATAATAAACCTGCCTCATCTAGTTTAGTAAGTGCTGCTGTTGTCTTTGCCATTTGCATTAACGATATAATACCTTCTTGCATTCTGGCTCCTCCAGAAACGGAAAATATGATAAGTGGCAATTTCAATTGAATTGCTTGTTCAATGGCATAGGTTATTTTTTCACCTACTACAATTCCCATACTTCCCATTAAAAATCCGCTATCCATAACGCAAATTACAACTTTTTCTCCTTTGATATTTCCTGTTCCACAGCTCACTGCTTCTTCTAATCCTGTCTTTTCTCTTAATGCTTTCAATTTTTTAGGATAATCTTCCAAATTTAAAGGATTGGTCGTTTCGATATTTAAATCAAATCTTTCATAGGTTCCATCGTCTATTACTAACTCTAATCTTTTTCCAATATGCATTCTAAAATAATGGCCACAATAAGGACAAGTATTTAAGTTTTCTCTGACTGTTTCTTTATATACAATTTCTTTGCAATTACTGCATTTTAGCCATTTACCTACTGGTATATCTATATTAGGCTTTTTATTTTTCGCAGTTGCTACTTCTCTTTTCTTTATTTTATCAACAATCATTTTTTATTCCTCTTTCTTTCTGTCTGAACTTTTTAATATTTCTTTTTCGATAAATGAAGTATCAAAGTTTCCTCTAATGAAGTCTGGATTTTTTATAATACCAAATAGAAAATCTCTATTCGTATTTACCCCATCTATTACTAATTCTTCTAAAGCTCTTTTCATTTTGGCAATGGCTTCATTTCTAGTTGCTCCATGTACGATAATTTTGGCAATCATAGAATCATAATTAGGTGGTATGATATAACCACTGTATATGGCTGTATCAATTCTGATTCCGTTTCCTCCTGGTAAATTAATTTCTTTGATTTGACCAGGACTTGGCATAAAGTTTTTACTTGGATTTTCAGCATTTATTCTACACTCTATGGAATGTCCTTTGAATTCGATTTCTTTTTGTTTGAATTTTAGTTTATCACCTGCTGCAATTTTTATTTGACTTTTTACAATATCGATTCCTGTTCTCATCTCTGTAATAGGATGTTCTACTTGAATTCTTGTATTCATTTCCATAAAGTAAAAGTTTTTATCACTATCTACTAAAAATTCTACGGTACCACAACTTGTATATCCTGCTACTTTTGCCGCTTTTACTGCTGCATTTCCCATTTTATTTCTTAGTTTTTCGTCAATTGCTGTTGATGGTGTTTCTTCAATTATTTTTTGATGTTTTCTTTGCATAGAGCAATCTCTTTCTCCTAAATGAACCACATTTCCATGCTCATCTGCTAATATTTGAATTTCTACATGTCTAGGATTCTTAATGAATTTTTCTATATAAATTTCATCGTCATTAAAAGAATTTTTAGCTTCTTGTTTTACTATATTATAATTCATTTCTAGCTCATCTGCATTATTCGCTATTCTAATTCCCTTTCCGCCACCTCCTGCTGCTGCTTTTAACATAACAGGATAACCAATTTGTTGTGCAATTAATATGGCATCTTTTAATCCTTTTACACTTCCATCTGAACCAGGAATAACGGGAACGCCTGCCTTTTTCATTAATTCTTTACTATTGGATTTATTGCCTAATAAATCAATTACGTTTGAGCTAGGCCCTATAAATTTAATATTAGATTCTTCACATATCTTGGCAAATTCCGCATTTTCAGATAAAAATCCAAATCCTGGATGAATGGTATCTGCGCCCGTTATACAGGCTGCTTCAATAATATTTTTTATATTCAAATAACTTTTGGAAGCTTGTGCTGGTCCTATGCAAACAGCCTCATCTGCTAGACGAGTATGCAAAGCATTTTTGTCTACTTCTGAATAAACAGCAACTGTTTTTATATTCATTTCTTTACAAGCTCTTATGATACGAACTGCAATTTCTCCTCGATTGGCAATTAAGATTTTGTTCATTGATTTCACCTCTTTTTGGGACATAAAGACATAAAATGTCCTTATACTACGGCAAAGGTTAATTCCCCTTTTGCAACAATCTTATCCTCGACAGTTGCAATTGCTTCACCAACACCAATAGGTCCTTTTCTTTTTATAATTTTCACTTCTAATTTTAGTCTATCTCCTGGAACTACCATCTTTTTAAATTTCATTTTATCAATTCCACCAAACAAAGCATTTTTTCCTTTATTTTCGTTCATGGATAAAATTGCTATCGCCCCAGTTTGGGCTAAACTTTCTGTAATTAAAACACCTGGCATGATTGGATTTCCTGGAAAGTGTCCTTTAAAATACCATTCTTCTTCCTTCACATTTTTATAAGCTATGGCACTTTCTCCTGGTAGGTATTCTTCCACTTCATCTATCATTAAAAATGGCTCTCTTTGTGGAATAATTTCTTTTATTTCTTCTTTATTTAACATTGTTTTCTCCTATTCTAAATAATGGTGTACCATATTCCACAAAATCTCCATCATTTACTAAAATTTCTATTATTTTTCCAGAAAATTCAGATTCAATTTCGTTCATTAATTTCATTGCTTCTATGATGCAAAGAATCTCTCCTTTTTTTACTTCTTTACCAATTTCAACGTAAGGCTCTGATGTGGGAGAATGTTTTATATAAAAAGTTCCAACCATTGGAGATTTTACTACATTACCTTTTTCTTCCTGTTCTTCTACTTCTTCTGCTTTTAATTCTTTAATTGGCTCTAAGTTCTCTTTTACTTCTTTTTCAACTGTTTTGATTACTTCTTTTTCTTCTTTTTTCATACTAATTTTCGTTCCATCTGGGAAGTCAATATCAAGTGCTGTCAATTTAGAATTTCCCATGTCTTCCATTAGCTGTTTTATTTTATCATATTCCACTATTATTCCCCTCCTTTATATTTCCTTACTATAATACTTGCGTTATGACCACCAAATCCTAAAGAGTTTGACATAGCTATGTTTACTGGCACTTTTCTTATTTCATTTGGTACAACATCTAAATCACATTCTTCATCTTTTTCTTGATAGTTAATAGTAGGTGGAACAATTTGTTCCTGGATTGCTTTGGTACAGAAAATAGCTTCTACTCCTCCTGCTGCTCCTAACAAATGTCCTATATTTCCTTTGGTTGAGCTTACCATTACCTTTTTACTTGCTTCTCCTAGAGCTTTCTTGATTGCCATTGTTTCACAAGAGTCATTTAAGTGGGTTGAAGTACCATGTGCATTGATATAATCAATTTCTTCTGGTTGGATATTGGCATCTTGGATAGCTCTTTTCATAGCTCTTGCTCCACCTTCTCCTTCAGGTGCTGGAGAAGTGATATGATAAGCATCAGAAGTTGCTCCATATCCGATTACCTCTGCATATATGTTAGCTCCTCTTTTAAGAGCATGTTCTAATTCTTCTAATACAACGATTCCAGCTCCTTCTCCCATAACAAATCCGCTTCTTTCCTTATCAAAAGGAATACTTGCTCTATTTTTATCCGTAGCATGTGACAAAGCTTTCATATTTTCAAATCCAGCCATACCCACTTCGCAAATGGAAGCCTCTGTTCCTCCTGCTAAAATCACATCCTCAGAACCATATTTAATTGTCTTATAAGCCTCTCCTATGGCATGTGTAGAAGAAGCACAAGCTGTTACAATAGAAATGGACTCTCCTTTTACTCCTAAATCAATTGCAATATTTCCTGCTGGCATATTAGCAATTGCCATTGGAATAAACATAGGTGAAACTCGATTATTTCCTTTTACATGGTTTATTTGGCATTGTTCTTGAATTGTCTTTAATCCACCTATACCAGAACTAACAAATACGCCAACTCTTTCTAAATCCGTATTTTCTTCTGTTATACCACTATCTTGAAAAGCTTCTCTTGCCGCTACTAAAGCAAACTGTGAGCTTCTATCCAATCGCTTTGCTTGCTTTGCATCCAAATAATCTAATGGATTAAAATCCTTAACCTCTGCATCTAAACTAGTTTTATATCCAGTACTATCAAACAGTGATATCGTATCAATTCCACACTTTTTTTCTTTAATACCTCTCCACGTATCTTCTACATCTCTTCCAATAGGAGTAATAGCCCCCATTCCTGTAATCACAACTCTCTTTTCCATTTTCTTCTCCTTCCTTCTAATAAGGATTGAGGGACGGCCCCCAAATCCTTATTTACATTAACATTCCTCCATCAACCTGAATTACTTGCCCCGTAATATAAGAACTATCTTCTGAAGCTAAAAACTTCACAACATTAGCTACATCTTGAGCTGTTCCCATTCGTTTTAACGGAATACTTTTTCCTATTTCTTCTTTTACTTCTTCTTTTAAAATCTCTGTCATACTTGTTTCAATAAAGCCTGGTGCCACCGCATTTACTAAGATGTTCCTACTAGCTACTTCCTTTGCTAAACTTTTAGTAAATCCAATTATTCCTGCTTTTGATGCTGAATAATTAGTTTGACCTGCATTGCCTGAAATTCCTACCACAGAAGAAATATTGATGATTCTTCCAGAGCGTGCTTTTAACATATGAGTAATAACATTCTTTGTTACATTGAATGTTCCTACTAAATTGACATCAATTACTTGTTCAAAATCTTCTTTTTTCATTCTCATTAATAACATATCTTTGGTAATTCCTGCATTATTCACTAATACATCTATTTTTCCATACTCGTCTATTATTTGTTTGGTAAATTTTTCGCAATCTTCAAAACTAGACACGTCACCTTGAACAGTAAGGCACTTAACACTTTTTTCTTCAATTTCTTTTTTTATATTCTCTAAATCCTCATTTTCTGTCCTATAGTTAATCGCAATATCATATCCATTCTCTGCAAATGTTAAAGCAATTTGTTTTCCAATTCCTCTTGTAGCACCTGTAATAAAAGCTACTTTACTCATTTTTCTTCTCCTCCTTTATCTTTTCTTGTTAGGTTGCCAATCATTCCGGGTTTAAATGGCAACTAAATTGGTGAGTTGCCATTTAAACCCGGAATGATTGGCAACTTGGCAACTTGGTAACTTGGCAAGCTAACAATTATCTTTCTACTTTTAGCTCTTTTATGGTTTCTTTAAGATTAGTAGAATTGTTAATGTTTAATATTCTTATTTCTTTTTCTGTTGGTGTTCTTTTTACAAATCCTGATAATGTTTTTCCTGGTCCTATTTCTACAAAAGTATCGATTCCATTTTGTAACATGGTTTCTATTGTTTTCGAAAATTTAACTGGATTTATGATGTGTTTTGCTAAAATTTCTTTTATGTCATCTGTATTTTTGTAGAATTCTCCGTCTAAATTTTTTACTACTTTTGTTTCTAATTCATGAATACTAACTTTTTCTAATTCTCTTTTTAATGCTTCTGAGCTTGCAACTAATTTTTCAGTATGAAATGGACCTGCTGTTTTCAGAACTCTTACTTTCTTTGCTCCCATCTCTTTTGCAATGCTTTCTGCTTCTGCTATTGCTTCTTTTTCTCCAGAAATAGCAATTTGTCCTATGCAATTATAATTGGCTGGAACGACAAATCCTGATGTTACCTCTTGACAAACTTTTTCTACTTGTTCATCTGTTAATCCCATAATAGCAGCCATTTGCCAATCTCCTTCGGGTAAAAGATTTTGCATATATTCACCTCTTTTTTGAACAAGTTTTACTCCTTCTTCAAAAGAAAGTGCCCCACTATTTATTAATGCTGCATATTCTCCTAAACTTAAACCTGCTGATATTTCTGCAACAATGCCATTACTTTTTAGAATTGCTAAAATTGCTAATGAATTTGTTAGTATGGCAAGTTGTGTAAATTTTGTCTCATTTAAAGTTTCTTCTGCTCCTTCAAATGATATTTTTGCTATATCTATACCTGTTAATTCTTCCACTTTCTTATATATATTTCTAGCCACTTCATATTCTTCGTAAATATCTTTTCCCATTCCTACACTTTGTGAACCTTGACCCGGAAATAAAAATCCAATTTTCATTTTAATTACCCATCCTTTTTATTATTTCTTTCTCAAATCTATTGCAAAATTCTGCTATAAAATCTTCTCTGTTTACTTCTACCTTAAATTCCCTTTTGATTGATGTTGCTAAATGTTTGATATCTTCGTTAAAATTTTCTTTTACCGTATTTATTCCAATCCCAACTACTAGATACTTAACATTTTCTAGAGCCACCTTTGTTTCTGTTAAAATGCCACCTATTTTTTTATGATTCCATACAATATCATTTGGCTCTTTTATTTCTAAACTAATTCCATATTGTGTATGAAATATGTCTACTATTATTTTAGCTATCTCTATTGTTATCCCCTCTAGCTTTTTTATATGACAATCTAATTTCATAAAAAATGAAAATGCAATATTATTCTCTTCGTCTGTATACCAAATTCTCCCATGTGTTCCTTTTCCTTGTGTTTGAATATCTGTCATAACTAAAGTTCCATTTGGTGCTGTATTACTTTCTATTAATCTCCATACTTCATCTTGTGTTGAATCTATTTCTTTATAGTAAATACTATTTTTTCCCAATATATTAGTTTTTAAGTTTTTCAATTGCATCTAAATTGTCCTGCCTTTTTATTTTATTTGTTGTTGTTTTTATAAGAGGTTCTTCTGTTAAGATTATCCCTCTAATCGCTTTATACTGTGGCATTATTTGATTGATTTCTTTCACTTTTTTTCTTAAAACATCATAAATTTCGTCATCTGTTTGTACTTTATAAACATCTTTCATTACTTCTCTATCAAATACTATTTTTACATTTATTTTTATGTCATTTTTATCTTCTGATTTTTGCTTACCAAAAATAAATGATTCTTTTACACCTTCTATTTTATTGACCAAATTTTCCATTTCTTCTGGAAAAATATTTTTACCATTTTTTAAAACGATTACACTTTTCTTTCTTCCACAAATATAAATATATCCTTCTTCATCTATTTTAGCTAAATCACCTGTATGGAACCATCCATCTTGTATTGCTTCTTTGGTTGCTTTTTTATTTTCCAAATAGCCTAGCATGATACTTGGACCTTTTACTACTAATTCTCCAATTCCTTCTTGATTCTCATCTACAATTTTTGCCTCTACACTTGGAACTGTTTTTCCTACTGTACCTATTTTATGATATTGATTTGTTCCAACTGCTATAACAGGTGATGTTTCTGTCAAGCCATAACCTTGCACTAAGTTTAATCCTAATAATCTATATTTCTCTTCTATCTTTGCATCTAATGCCGCTGCTCCACTTATAAATAGTTTGATTTTTCCGCCAATCATATCATGTATTTCTTTAAACACTTCTTTTTTCTTTTCCATAGAAGCTTCTTTGTATTTTTCTTCATTTTCTAATATTTCTGGAAGCTTTCCTTGTTTTTCTAACTGTTTTCTAATCATCATAAAAATTTTCTCATAGATAGCTGGAACACATGCCATAACACTTACTTGATATTCCTTTAAATTATCAACTACATGTCTTAATCCATCACAAAATACTGTTTGAGCCCCTTTGTATAATGCAAATAAAAATCCAACTGTACACTCAAACACATGATGTATTGGTAAAATAGAAAGTAAGATATCTTCTGATGTAACATCTAGAATACTTCCAATATCCATTAAATTGGAGCATATGTTTTTATGTGAAAGTGCTACTACTTTAGATTTTGATGTAGTTCCTGATGTAAATAGCATAATACTTGTTTCATCTGGATTTATAGTTGCTTCTATAAATTCTCTATTTCCTTCTTTTATCAGTTTTTTTCCATTTTCAATTAATTCTTCTTGCGAATAAACTCCTTCAAAGTGAAAATCTGTGTCCATTGCTATCAAATGCTTTAATTTGTTTTTTTCACTATATTTGATTCTTTCAATTGTTTTTGCGTATTTCTTTGCATAAAAAATCGCTTCAATTCCAGACCTTTCTATTAAATCTTCTAATTCATTTTCTGGCAATGATTTATCTAATGGAACAACTACTCCTGTTCCACAAACAATTGATAAATAAGCAATTTCCCATTCATATCTATTTTCGCCAATAATAGCTATTCTTTTTCCTTTTAATCCTAGATGAATTAGCGATGTTCCCAGATAATTAACCATATCTCTTACTTCATTATGTGTAAATGTTTTATATTTATCTTTTTCTATTTTTATTTTATAGGCTGTTTTCTCGCCATATAGCTCCCTTGTTTTATTTAACATGTCTTTTAAGTCACTAATTTCTAGATAATCATATCTACTTTTTTTCATAGTAATTTCATCCTTTTTCATTTTTTTACCATATATTTTTATCACAATTATTTAATAATGTCGTTAGACTGGCAGGTCAGTATAATGTATTTTCAATACTTAGAGATAGTTGATAAAATATATACATAAATTTGACAAATACTATTGTCAAAAAATAGTATAAGTGATACTATTCAATTATATTAAATATTTTACTAAAGAAATGAGGTAATAAAATGGAAGAAAAAAAAGTAACAAAAATAAGTTTATCAACCTTCTTTTTAATATTAGCAGTAATTATCATAATCGCAATGGGCATATTTATTTACAAACTTAACGATGATAAAAATACAGAAATCCAAAAATCTGCAGAGCTTCAATCTCAAGTAAATAACTTAAATGGAACAGTAAGTGAATTACAAGAAAAAGCAAATAAACTAGTAGAAGAAAAAGAAAATCTAACACAAAATACTACTGATAATAATTCTGTACCAAAAGAAGAAAAAACTACGGATACTTCTTTATCTATTATTAAAGAAATTAATATAAATAGTGAACATAGCCTTTACAATTTTACAACAAAAGAATGGGTGAAACAAATAGACGGTCCAGAAGGCATGTATTATATAGCAATTGATAATGAAAAGAATCTCTACCTAGTTGACAGATTTCAAAATGTAGTAAAAAAATTAGATGCTAAGTTAGAAAAACTTCCTATTGATGATACTAATATCGATAATTATGTTACCTATGCAAATGTATCTAAACAGGATAATACTTTAGTCATTTCAACAGGAGATGATTTTGTAACATTTATCGTTAGTTTAAAAGATTTCTCTACTAAATTGGCTGAAATTGGTGATGATTAAAACAAAATAAAAAATATTAGATTAATATTAATCTAATATTTTTTATTTTGTTTCTTATTCAGAAGTTACAGCTCTCTCCTCCCTAAATGTTCCATTCCTTATAATCTAGCTTAACTATAGTGCTAAAGCTATACGAAAACTCGCCCATAAACCTCCTTCAGATCCCCAGTCTCCTACAAATCCTTGTGCATCGAAGAAATCAAAGGATATGCCATGTCCTCCACGAGTAAAGAAAGCAGGTCCTTTATGGTCGTTATAATAACGGCTATATCCTCCGAAACCAAGATGTAAGGTTTCCACCAACGGGTTTGTTAGATGTTTCATAAATAGCATCTCCTTTATATTTTTTAGCTGTTTCATAATCTTTTTCTTGATTTCTAACTCCTTCATAAACGGTTTTATAAGGTGTACTAGTTGCTCTTTCTGTAGGAGTTGCACCATATAAATCTCCACTAGCAGTTCCCCCATATTTTGCTAAAGATTCTCCTCCATGATTTACATAGGTTGCAATATATTCTCCGATTCCTGCAGACATATCATATACTCCTGTAGCATTATGAGTTGTACTTTGTTTTTTGTTTGTTGTATATATTTCTGCCTTTGTAGTACTTCCACCTGTATACCAATAACGAAGATCACTTCCATCATTCTCTACTTTTTTTGCATTTGTTCCATATTTACTATGTGCTAAGTAAGCTGTTGCTCCCCATTCACTATTCTTAACCATATGGCTATTTAAGTTTACCGTTTCTCCAAATGTACTCCTTTGGGCTAGTTTCCATATTTCTTTAATTGTTGTTTTTTGCACTAAACTTGCTGCTGCTGGCTTTACACTTAGATTGGTCATACTTCCTGTTGTCTTAAATTTTCCAAACCATAGTCCCTCTAGCTCTCCAAATCCTCCACCATATTCAGCATCATTGGTAAAAGCTGGATGAACTAGCCATTTTGAAATTCCTGCATCACTATCCTCTGGATTTGTCGTAATGTCACCTGTTTCACCATTTAAAAAATTATTTTCCTTATCTAAAAAGGCAACCTCAATAGTTCCTGCTGTAGTAGTATGATATCCCTTTGTTATTTTATAAGCATATCTTGGTATCCATACAAACATACTTCCATCTTTTGTAGTAGCATTTGCCCATTTGTTTCCTTCTTGCTCTTCTCCTATATATTTTATTGGAGTCATCTCTCCTGTTAATTTTGGCTCATTTACTTTTGAATTTCCATAATTATACCATTGTACATCCTCTTTTGTTGTTATTTTCCATCCTTCTGGAGCTACTTTTATAGTTGCTTTTATACTTGCCTCTTTTTGTATTCCATCTGTTGTTGCTTTTACTGTTATCGTGTAAGTCCCTGTTCCTGCAACAATAAAGCTTTTTGTTCCTTCTTCTGTTTCTTCTTTTCCAGAACAACTTTCTCCATTTGAATCAATCACTGTAATAGAATCTATCTTTCCTAACTCTTGATAGTTTATTACTTTTACTATAAGTTTCACTTTTTCATATGTACTACCTTCTACCAAAGCATTTCCATTTTCTTGAAATAAATCAAATTCTACTTTCGGTGGAATACCTTTTGTACTTTCGAATTTTATTATTTTCTTGCTTTTTATCTCAATAATTGCTTCATATTCATCTATTTCTACTGTAATGGTTTCTTCCGTTTTATTAGTAATTTTTCCACCCATTTTCTTGATTTCTGCTTCAAAATCGTCCACATTCAAAGTCCCATCTTGTTCAATACTACTTCCTATCGCTACATTTATTTTTTCTTTTGCAGTTTCTTCTTCCGTTCTTTGTTTTGCTGTATTTGCTTTTCCGTAATATTCCATTTTCTCCTGTTAAAGTAGCAATTGAGATTCCTGCTAGTATTAATAACACAATGATTGTGATTACTAAGGCTATCAATGTAATTCCTTTGTTTCCTTTTTGGTTTGTTAAGATTTGTTTTTTCATTTTTATTCTCCTTTTCTTTAGCATATTATGTTATCTTGTTGTTACATACTACCATTTTATTTATATCATAACTATTATTATTTTTTCAATAGTTTTTTAAATTTATTCATTTATTTACTTTTTATTTCTTTTGTTTTCTTTATTATATTTTTGAGAAATAGTATTTACAAGGATTTTACTGTTTTTTTGTTGCTATTTTTTTACATAATATATTATTAAAGGGATTTATGATGATTAAAACAAAATAAAAAATATTAGATATATATTAATCTAATATTTTTTATTGTTTTATGTTATCTTGTTGTGTTTTTATTCAAAATATTCTTCATCTATCAACGGAACTATGTTTATTGCAGGTTCTTCATAAGGATGAATTTCTCTTAATTTTGTAATTACTTTTTTAACCTTGTCTATATTACATACAAACTCTAATGTTTCTTCTTCAACAAATTGCAAATTATTTTTTTCTCCTATATACGGATTAGCCTTATCATTGGGTTTAAATGTTCCAATAGATTTTGTTGATGACGTACAATAAGAATAATTGCCTATCATTCCTGCCCCTACTTCACATACTGCATTCCTAACTTCATTTACATTTTTTACTGGTATTGTTACAACTATCTTTACCCTATTTATATCTAAATTCATTATTTTATTATCCCTTTCAATTTACTGGTTATCAAGATGATTATACTATTTTTTTCTAAATTTTACAATAATTTTTTAATCTATCATTAAAAACTATAAATTAGGATATTGCAAATCAATCGTATCTGCTATGCTCCCTATATATAATTCTATAATAATTTTATGTAGACAATTACTCGAGGGGTATGAAACTGTTGCCCAAGCTGTTGTAAAATACAAAAACTAAATTAAACACTCTCTACTTGGCAAGAGAGTGTTATTTTATTCTTTTAAATCATTTATATACAAGAAAAATTATTATCTAACATAAAATAAAAAAATGTTCTTATAGAACGATAAATCTCATAAGAACACCCAGACTACTGGTGCGGATGAAGGGACTCGAACCCCCACGTCGTTGACACTGGTTCCTAAGACCAGCGCGTCTACCAGTTCCGCCACATCCGCATATTAACTTAACAATGTATATAATAGCACAATCCAACTCACATTGTCAAGTCATTTTTTATAATTTACAAATTAAAATACACTACCAAACCGCCAAGAATTGCTATGATAAAACCTAATATCTTCAAGCCAGTACTAGCCTCATTCTGGTCACCAAAACCAAAAAATCTCTTTGTTAATATTCGTGCATCATATATAAGAACAATTCCTAGCAATACTAAAAGCATACCTATTAATTTAACAATTACTTGTAACATTTTAATCAACATCCTTTTTCTACATCTTAATGATACTATGCTAGAAAGAAATTGTCAACAACAAATTTATATTTCAATTCTCTTCATAAATTTATCCTTTATCAACTCTTTTAACAACATATTATCCTCTTTTTCTAATTTTGGGTCATCTTGTAAAACTTTCATAGCAACACTTTGAGCCAACTTTAAGATAGGCATATCTTCAAATAAATTAGCAATTTTAAATTCTGGTAAGCCATGTTGCATCGTTCCAAAAAAGTCTCCTGAGCCTCTTAGCTCTAAATCCTTTTCTGATATGATAAAGCCATCATTTGTATGACACATAACTTTCATTCTCTCTTTTACAGTTTCACTTTTTCCTTCATATTTTAACACACAATAAGATTGATAATCTCCTCTTCCTACTCTTCCTCTTAGCTGATGTAACTGAGCTAAGCCAAATCGCTCTGCATTTTCAATTACCATGATATTGCTGTTGGGTACATCAACACCAACCTCAATAACAGTAGTAGAAATTAAAATGTCTATTTTCCCCAATTTAAATCTTTCCATAATATCATCTTTTTCTTTTGGTCTCATTTTTCCATGGATATATTCTACTTTATATTGTGGAAATATTTGTTTTTGATACATTTCATACAGTTGTTCAACTGATTTTAAATCTAACTCTTCGTTTTCCTCTACTAATGGGCATACAATATAAGCTTGACGCCCTTCTTGTATTTGTTTTTCGATAAAAGCATTTATTCTTTCTGTCATATTTTTGTGGACAGCAAAAGTTTCTACCTTTTTTCTATTAGGTGGTAATTCATCAATAATGGAAATATCTAAATCGCCATATAAAATTAAAGCTAATGTTCTTGGTATTGGCGTAGCCGTCATAACCAACACATCAGGATTTTCTCCCTTTTGTGCAATCTTGGTTCTTTGTTTTACACCAAATCTATGTTGCTCATCGGTTACTACTAATCCTAA
>CANEFU010000007.1 GCA_947426875.1 uncultured Clostridium sp. | reverse complement strand
GTTAGGATATGCTTATTGGAAAGTAACAGCAGATGCTAATAGTTTAACAACAGCTGATAAAATATTACCACCAATTCTTATGGGAATAGTTAGTACGATATTGATTTTCTGGTCTTTATCAGGTTTTATCATACAAATTGTTCAGAAAATGAAAAATACGTATTTAAAAGGTACGAATATGTTTGTATTAAAACAAATTAACAATAAAATCAATACCATGGTAGTAAGTATGAGTGTTATTTGCTTAATGTTATTTATGACAATATCAATCCTTTCTTCTAGCTTAGCATTACGAAATACGATGCAAAGAGAGCTAATTGAAATGACACCAGTAGATTTAAACTTATATAAAACGGCAAATTTGCCAGAAAGTTATAAGAAATATGGAGTAGAGAAAAAAACAACCAAAGAGCAAAGAGAAGATTCAAAAATACCAATAGTAGAAACGCTAAGAAATAATGGATTAGACACGAGTGTGTTAAAAGATATAGTAGAAATACCCATTTATGCAAGTAATGATTTAACTTGGAATGATTTTTTCGGAAGTAAACTAGAACAAATAAAAGCTAAATTTCCTATGCTTGCTTACGATACAGCAGAACAAATTGTAAAAATATCAGATTACAATAAAATAGCAAAATTGTATGGAATAGATGAGTATGAATTAAAGGATAATGAATATATTATGCTTTGTGACTTTGTTAGTATGAAAGAAATAAGAAATGAAGTATTAGCAGATGGAAACCATTATTTAACAATCGCAGGAAAACAATATCAAACAAAATACAGTGAATGTAAAAAAGGATTTGTAGTGATGTCAACCAGTCATACGAATACAGGAATTATATTAGTTCCAGATAATTGTCCGATAACAAATGACAAGAAAGAAATGGCCTTTTTAGCTGCCAATTATAATGCCAATACCGATAATGAAAAAGAAGAGATAGAAAAAATATTTGTAAGTAGTGATTCTGGATTGATACAAAATTTAGCGGATAATGGTTTAGAGATAGATGGATTAACGAAGATAAGTATTATGGAATCAAGCGTAGGTTTAGCAACGATTATAACATTTATAGCGATTTATTTAGGAGTTATCTTCCTAATTGCAAGTTCAGCCATTTTAGCACTAAAGCAATTGACAGATAGTTCTGACAATAAACAGAGATATACTATTTTGAGAAAAATTGGTTGTGATGAAAAGATGATAAGTAAATCATTATTTAGACAAATTGGAATATTCTTTGGCGTTCCACTTGCACTTGCCGTTATTCACTCTATATTTGGAATACAATTTGCTGTTAAAATGATGTCTGGTTTAGCAAGCGAAAAAGATTTACTACCATCAGCTATTGCTACCGTAGTCATTATAGGAGTAATATATGGAGCCTACTTTTTGGCTACCTACTTTGGAAGTAAAAATATTATAAAAGAGGAAGAGTAGTTAGATAACACATAAAAACACAAGGATGTAATAATGCCTTGTGTTTTTTGGATAAAAATGCTAAAATAGAATTAGTGTGATAAGGAGGAAATATGTTCAAATTACATTCAGAATACAAACCAACAGGTGACCAACCACAGGCAATTGAATATTTAAGTAAAGGGATACAAGAAGGAAAAAAATTCCAGACACTTTTAGGAGTTACTGGTTCAGGAAAAACTTTTACCATGGCCAATATCATTGAAAAGGTACAAAAACCAACACTCGTTTTAGCACACAATAAAACATTAGCTGGACAATTATATTCCGAATTCAAAGAGTTTTTTCCAGAAAACAATGTGGAATATTTTGTTTCTTACTATGATTATTATCAACCAGAAAGCTATATACCATCTTCAGATACTTATATAGAAAAGGATTCCTCTATCAATGACGAAATTGACAAATTACGTCATTCAGCAACATTATCTCTATTTGAAACAAAGGATGTCATTATAGTAGCATCTGTATCTTGCATTTATGGATTAGGAGACCCAGTGGATTATCAAGAAATGATGCTATCCTTAAGACCAGGAATGCAAAAAAATAGAGACCAGGTGTTGAAAAAGTTGATTTCTATGCAATATACTAGAAATGAAATTGATTTTAAAAGAGGTACTTTTAGAGCCAAAGGAGATATCGTAGAAATCTATCCATCTGACCAATCTGAATCAGCAGTGCGAGTAGAATTTTGGGGAGATGAAATAGAAAAAATTACAGAAATTAATCCATTAACAGGAAAACCAATTGGAAATAGAAGACATATCCTAATTTCACCTGCTTCTCATTATGTTACAACAAGAGAGAAAATGGACAGAGCCATTGTAACAATCGAAAAAGAAATGGAAGAAAGGGTAAAATATTTTAAATCGAAAAATAAATTAATTGAAGCACAAAGAATAGAAGAAAGAACTAATTTTGATATGGAAATGATGAAAGAAACAGGGTTTTGTTCAGGCATTGAAAACTATTCAAGACATATTAGTGGAAGAGAAGAAGGCAGTAGACCCTATACTTTATTTGATTATTTTCCAGATGATTTTTTATTGTTAGTAGATGAATCACATGCTACCATTCCTCAAGTAAGAGCAATGTATAATGGTGATAGAGCAAGAAAAGAATCTTTAGTAAACTATGGATTTCGTTTACCATCTGCTTTCGATAATAGACCATTAAAATTCAATGAATTTGAAGAAAGAATGAATCAAGTAGTATTTGTAAGTGCTACACCAGCTGATTATGAAAAAGAGCATAGTAAAGATAATGTGGTAGAGCAAATCATAAGACCTACTGGATTACTAGACCCTAGAATAGAAGTAAAACCAGTTACCAACCAAATTGATGATTTATTAGAACAGATACGAATTAGAGTAGAAAGAAAAGAAAGAGTATTAGTTACAACTTTAACGAAAAAGATGGCTGAGGATTTAACAGAATACTTAAAAAGTTTAGAAGTAAAAGTAACTTATATGCATTCTGATACAAAAGCATTAGAGAGAATGGAAATAATTCGAAATCTCCGATTAGGAGAATTTGATGTATTAGTAGGAATTAATCTATTAAGAGAAGGGTTAGATATACCAGAAGTTTCTTTAGTAGCTATATTAGATGCAGACAAAAAAGGCTTTTTACGTTCTGAAAGGTCATTAATACAAACTATTGGTCGAGCTGCTAGAAATACAGACGGAACGGTTATCATGTATGCAGATGAACTAACCGAAAGCATGGAAAAAGCGATATCAGAAACGAATAGAAGAAGAAAAATACAAGAAGAATACAATCAAAAACATGGAATTATACCAAAAACAATTCAAAAATCAGTACGTGACAACATAGCAGTTACAACAATAGAAGACATTAGCGTAGAATATAAATTAGAAAAAACAGAAAACATTCAAGAGGTAATCAATCAATTAACAGACGAAATGTTGAAATATGCGGCACAAATGGAATTCGAAAAAGCGGCAGAACTACGTGATAAAATAAAAGAATTAGAAAAATTATTATAAATTTGTCAGTTGTTAATAGTTGCCAATCGTTCCGAGTTTGCCAATCCTCCCTGCCAAACATTCCGGTTTTTTTTGGCAATCTAAAAAATCAGATTGCCAAAAAAACCCGGAATGATTGGCAGGAAGGATTGGCAAACTCGGAAGAATTAGCAAGCTACAATAGAAAGGAGATGAATAGAAATGGAAATGATATGGGAAGTATTTGATTCGTTTTGGTTTCAAGCTATTATCAAGTTAGTATTAGGATTTGTGTTAGCAGGAATTATAGGATTGGAGAGGTCAACTTGGAGTAAACCAGCAGGATTTAGGACACATGCATTAGTAGGAATTAGCTCAGTGCTAGTTATGTTATGTGGTGAATATATGTCAAAAATTTATGACATCGACCCTTCTAGAATACCAGCACAATTATTGTCTGGAATTGGATTTATTGGCGCAGGAACGATATTAAGAGATGGGTTTAATGTAAAAGGATTAACTACAGCGGCAGGACTATTAGCTGTTACTTGTGTGGGACTAAGTATTGGAGCTGGATTTTACTTGGGAGGTATTATAACAACTTTAATTGTCTATATTGTATTATCTTATTCTTATAAAATATCAGACAAATTAGACCACTTCAATGTATTGGAATTGGAAATAAAAGTTCAAGAAAACACAGAAGAAACACTAACTAAAATAGAAGAATGTCTAACCAATTATCAAGTAGAAATCAAGCAAATTCAAAAAACTAATAAAGAAGATAAAATACACATGGTAGGACATTACAATAAAAAAGGATTTAAAAAGAATGAATTGATAAGAAAGATATCAATGATTGAAAATATAGAAGAAGTAATGGAAAGCCAAGATTCATAACAAATAAAAATAACATGCATATCATATAACAAGGTGATAAGTATGTTATTTTTAAAAGAATTGTATGAAGATGCAAAAAATATAAAAAATCAAGACCCAGCTTCAAGAAATATCTTAGAGGTAATTATTTTATACCCAGGATTTCATATTTTGTTATTTCATAGACTAGCACATTTTTTATATCGACATAAGATATTATTTTTAGCTAGATTAATATCGCAAATAGGAAGATTTTTTACAGGAATTGAAATACATCCAGGAGCTCAGATTGGAAGAAGATTGTTTATTGACCATGGAATGGGAATTGTAATAGGAGAAACGGCAACAATAGGGGATGATTGCACAATTTATCATAACTCAACATTAGGAGGGACAGGAAAAGATAAATATAAAAGACATCCTGATATTGGAAATCATGTTATGGTAGGAGCAGGAGCTAAAGTATTAGGACCAATTAAAGTTGGTAATAATGTAAAAATAGGAGCTAACAGCACCGTATTAAAAGATATACCTGATAATGTTACAGTGGTTAGATGTAATGTAGTGATTGAGAAAAAATAAGCTTTTGTTTACTTGTGAAGTGATAGAAATTATGCTAAAATAGGATTTAAATAACAAAAATAGGATTAAGGAGAGAAAATATGGCTAGTCTTGAAGAAATACAAGATTTTAATTATGAAGGTCAACGATTATTATTTGAGAAAACAAAAAGATTTGATTATGATAGATTTACCATACTACTTCTTGATGAATTTGATGATGATTATTTGAATTTAGCAATCAATATAAAAGCTCAAAATGCTATTGAATTGGAAGAAGATTTTAAGAAAATCAAAAAAATAATGAATGGATATAACAGAAAAACATCCATCTTTATTAACAACAATGAATTGTTAGACACAGTAGATTTTAAGTCAAAAGGACTTGAAATTTCAGATAATAGTGTATGGCTTATGAGAAAAAATTTAAAATCATTTACTAGGTATGAAAGTGACATATCTGTAACTATTTCGAAAATAAACAAGCAAGAAGAAAAAGATTATCCATATCTAGTTGAAGAAGGATTTATGAGGGATAGTAAAGAAGACCCTTATGATGGGTTATCTCGAAGTGTGGTAGAAGCGATTAGAAGAAGTTGCTATAGCAATGGGAAATTTACGACAGAGCATTATGTAGCTAAGTATAATGGAGAAATCATAGGAACGATGACAATTATGTACGAAAAAGAAGTTGCTTATATTTATAATGTTACCACAAATGTAAATTATAGAAAAAAAGGAGTTTGCAAACAATTAATGTCACATATATTCAATCGATTAATCGAAATAGGAATTGATGAAGTAGTGTTGCAAACAGAAGTAGGATTTTATCCAGAAAAAATCTATAAAAGTATGGGATTTAAAGAGCTATTTAAGGGCGTAAAATATACGGAAATGTAAAGAATTGATTTATACTATGCAAAAGATTGCCAAAATTGAATTTTTTGGCAATCTTTTTGCAAAATAGTTTATAAATTATATAAATTACCATCTACTAAAAGTTTAACTCTTTTTTGCGTTCTCTCATCAGGAGCTTGTAAAGCATTTTCTATAAATTCAGGATGCTCTATTAAAAAATTCCTCATGGTTGTATAAGGGTCATCATAAAATCCTTTTAGCATTTCTAATTGACCTTGGTTAATAACTCCTAATTCAAATGCTTTTTCAAAAAGTGAGTTATCAACTAAAGCAAGAGGAATCGTTTTAATTCCTTCTTTTTCAAGTACTTCTGTTCCACCTTGTTTTCTATCTACAACATAACAGGTCCATAGTAATTTTCCGTTTAAGTTTCTAACAGCAGGAATCCATGAACGAACATAGTTAGAAGCTGCTGTTACTAAGTCAGAAGCATTTAATACCGTTTTACCAGACAAATCTGTTATTTTTTCTGTAGAAGAGAAGTCGTAAGGACTAACAAATGCTTCCATATCTTTAAATAAAGTAAGATGTGGTTTTTTTAATAGATAGGCAAGCATATTAGAAAAATACCAATCTCTTCTTTCACCACCAGAGATATAATCAATTTCATTGACATCTACATTATCGGTAATAGCTTTTAACATAGCGTCTATTGTATATTTAAAAATTTTATTGCTTTCATATTGAGCCAATACCTTTTCAAATACTTTTTTTGGTAAGTTAACTCTATCTTCTAGTAAAGTATCAATATAAGATAAAAATTCAGATGCTTCTTTTTCATTTCCATAAAGAAAATGTGTATTTACAAAATATGGTGAGATGCTTCCAGATGTTAAAAAGAATGGTTTGTTTTCTTCGCAAAATTTTACAGCTTTTGTTTCAAATAGATATGATATGATATCAGACATAATCGTTCCTCCTTAATTTTTTTTCTAAGAGTATTGTAAAAAAAAAAAGGAGATTTGTCAACAAAAAGTTGCAAAATGACATTTTATGAAAATAATGACAAAACATCTTGAAAAAAATCGAATAAAATGATAAGATAGTAAAAATATATTTTGGGAGGTAAAAATGAAAACACTGTTAAAAAACGGAACATTAATTGATTACAAAACAAACACATTTGCAAAAAAAGATATTTTAATTGAAGATGACAAAATTAAAAAAATAGGAAATGATGTAAATGAACCAGCAGACAAAATAATTGACTGTACTAATTTTAATATGATACCTGGAATGATTGATATGCACTGCCATTTAAGAGAACCTGGATTTGAGCATAAAGAAACAATCGAAACAGGTAGCAAAAGCGCCGTTAGTGGTGGTTTTACTACAATTTGTCCAATGCCAAATACAAAACCAACCCCTGATAGCGCTATTGTTTTGCAAAAAATAATAGAAGAAGCAAAAAGAGTTAATTTATGTAACGTACTTCCTTATGCTTCTGTATCAAAAGGAGAAAAAGGAGAAGAAATAGTTGATTTTAAAGAATTAAAAGAAGCAGGAGCAATCGCTTTTTCTGATGACGGAATGCCAGTTGTTAATAGTAAGATGATGAGAGAGGCTATCATAGAAGCAGACAAGTTAGGAACTTTTGTAGCTTCTCACTGCGAAGAAAAATCAGTAGCAGCAGGAGCCATTAATGCAGGAAAAATAGCAGACCAATTAGGAGTAAATGGAGTATTACCAGAAGCAGAGGAAATTATGGCAGCAAGAGAAATTGTTATAGCAGAAACGAATGAAGTACGAGCACATATCTGTCATATTAGTACGAAAACAACCAAAAACATGGTAAGAGATGCTAAAAAAAGAGGCGTAAAAATCACTTGTGAAACATGTCCACACTATTTTACATTTACGGTAGAAGAGGTATTGGAATCAGGTGTAAATGCAAAAATGAATCCTCCATTAAGAGAAGAAAAAGATAGACTAGCTATTATAGAAGGATTAAAAGAAGGAACTATTGATGCTATCATTACAGACCATGCACCACATGCAGAAGAAGAAAAAGAAAAAGGACTAGCAACAGCACCAAATGGAATTATAGGATTTGAAACAGCATTACCAGCTGAAATCATGAATTTGATTGATACAGGAGATTTAACTTATTTGGATTTAGTAAAGCTAACTTCTTATAATCCAGCCAAATTACTAAACATTGATAGAGGAAGTATTGAGGAAGGAAAAGTAGCAGATATTACGATTTTTGACCCAAATGAAAGATATACATATACCAAAGAAATGGTAGTATCTAAATCTAAAAATAGCCCATTTATTGGAAAAGAGTTAAAAGGTAGAGTGCAATATACTATCGTAGGAGGAAGAATTGTTTACCAAAAAGGGAATTTAGAGAAATAAATTTTAGGAGAAAAGGAAAATGAAAAATTTATTATTATGGTACCCCAAATGTTCCACTTGTCAAAAGGCTAAAAAATGGTTAGAAGCCAATCAAATTTCTTTTGACGAGCGTCATATTGTCG
Organism: uncultured Clostridium sp.; assembly: GCA_947426875.1. Taxonomy (GTDB): domain Bacteria; phylum Bacillota; class Clostridia; order TANB77; family CAG-508; genus CAG-269. Next base: position 7,610 of record CANEFU010000007.1, on the reverse strand, counting down.
AAGAAAGACCCAAGAAGGAAGAATTAGAAGAGTGGATTAGACAAAGTGGCTTAGAAATCAAAAAGTTTTTTAATACCAGTGGTTTAAAATATAAAGAGCTAAACCTAAAAGAAAAACTACCTAATATGACAGAGGAAGAAAAAATTGAATTATTAGCATCCAATGGCATGTTAATCAAAAGACCATTGTTGATTACCAATAAAAAAATTTTAGTAGGTTTTAAAGAAAAAGAATGGGAGGAAGTAAAGTGAAAAATGCAATTGATGATTTAATTGAAAAAATAAAGCAAACCAATAACCCAACTGTAATGGGATTAGACCCAAGATATGAGATGCTACCAAAATGTGTTACTAGCAAATATTCGCAAGATTTAGAAGGAGTGGCAAAAGCAATTGTGGAATATAATAAAGCTTTAATTGATGCTACCTATGACATAATACCAGCTGTTAAGCCACAAATTGCCTTTTATGAAATGTTTGGAATTCCGGGAATGGAAGCCTTTAAGGAAACTTGTCAATATGCTAAAGAAAAAGGAATGGTAGTTATTGCTGATATCAAAAGAGGCGATATTGGCTCTACAGCACAAGGATATTCAAATGCGTTTTTAGGAAAAACACCAATAGGAGAAAAAGAAGAAGCGATTTACGATGTGGACTTTATAACTGTCAATCCATATATGGGAACAGACTGTATCAAACCATTTTTGGAAGATTGTAAAAAATATGGAAAAGGAATATTCGTTTTAGTAAAAACATCGAATCCATCTTCTGGAGAGCTTCAAGATTTAAAACTAGAAAACAATAAAGAAGTTTATGCACAAGTGGCGGAATTAGTAGAAAAATGGGGAGAAGAATTACGAGGAGAAAACGGATATAGCAGTATAGCAGCAGTAGTAGGAGCAACCTATCCAGAGCAATTAGAACAAATTAGAACAATAGCGCCACATACCTATTTTCTAATACCAGGATATGGTGCACAAGGAGGAAAAGCAAACGATATCGCATTAGGATTTGATAGGAATGGATTAGGAGGAATTGTAAATGCTTCTAGAAGCTTGATGTGTGCCTATAAATCAGATAGATGGAAAGCAGAATATGCAGAAGAGGATTATGCAAAAGCAACTAGAGCAGAAGCTTTAAGAATGAAAGAAGAATTAAACCAAGCAATTGTATAAAAAAATAAAGGAGGAAACAGCATGTCAGAATTTTTATTAGCAGAATTAGTAAAAAAAGAACAATTAAAACCAGATATTTACAAATTTAGTGTGAAGGCACCAAGCATTGTAGAAACAGCAAAACCAGGAAATTTTATAGAGATAAGAGTAACAGACCAAACAGAGCCTTTTTTAAGAAGACCAATTAGTATTTATAATTTAGATAGAGAAAATGGTATCTTAGAATTTATTTTTCAAGTAAAAGGAAAAGGAACTGATATTTTAGCGAAAAGAGAAGTTGGTTCACAAATTGATATCATTGGACCAGTAGGTTATGGGACTTTTCAATATGCAGATTATGAAAAAATAGCTATCATAGGTGGTGGAATTGGAGTATTTCCATTGTATGAATTAGCCAAATGTGCAAAAGCAGAAAATAAAGAGGTTACAACTTATTTAGGATTTAGAAGTAAAGATTTTGTTGTGTTAAAAGAAGAATTCAAAAAAGTATCTAATCAGCTTATTTTAACAACAGATGATGGTAGCTATGCAGAAAAAGGATTTGCTATCAATTATTTAGAAAAAGATATAGAAGCAGGAAAAATAGATTCTATTTATGCATGTGGACCATTACCTATGCTAAGAGCAGTTCAGAAGTTAGCTTTAGAAAAAGAAATTCCATGTCAAGTATCATTAGAAGAAAAAATGGCATGTGGCTTAGGTGTGTGTTTAGGTTGTGCTGTTAAAACAGCTAAAAGTCCAAAAGATGCTCCAGAATATTGGCATGTATGCAAAGCAGGACCAGTATTTCAGGCAAAAGATGTAGAATTTTAAAAAGGAGGATATAATAAAATGAATACAAGTGTTGATTTAGCAGGAATTAAAATGAAAAATCCAGTAACAGTAGCATCAGGAACATTTGGATATGGAAGAGAATTCAGCAACTTTTTTGATTTAAGTAAACTAGGAGGAATTATTACCAAAGGAACTTCCTTAAAACCAAGAAGTGGAAACAAGCCATCTAGGGTATGTGAAACAGCTAGTGGAATGTTAAATAGTATAGGATTACAAAATCCAGGAATAGAATATTTTGCACAAAATGATTTACCATTTCTTAGAAAGTTTGATACAGCTGTTATTGTGAATGCAATTGGAAGTAGTATAGAGGAGTATGTAGAACTTTGTAAAGTATTGAATACATTAGATATAGATGGTGTTGAATTAAATCTATCTTGCCCTAATGTAAAAGAAGGTTGTATGGCATTTGGAAATACCTATGAAGGAGTAAAACAAGTAACTTCAGCAGTTAGAAAAGTATTAGACAAACCACTTATTGTAAAATTAACACCAAACGTTACTGACATAGCTTCTATTGCAAAAGCAGTAGAAGACGCTGGTGCAGATGGCGTATCTTTGATTAATACTTTATTGGGAATGAAAATAGATATAGATAAGAGAAGACCCGTTCTTGCTAATAATACGGGAGGACTTTCAGGTCCAGCTATTAAACCAGTAGCTGTTCGTATGGTTTATCAAGTAGCACAAGTCGTAAATATTCCTGTACTAGGAATGGGAGGAATTGTTAATGGGGAAGATGCTGTTGAATTTATGCTAGCAGGTGCGAATGCTGTTTCAATTGGCGCTGGTAATTTCATTAATCCATTTACAAGTGTTAATACAGTAGAAGGAATAGAAAATTATATGAAAAAACATCAAATTGACGATATCAATGATATCGTAGGAACTGTTCAAATGAATTAAGGAGTAATAAATGAAAAGAGAGCAGACAAGAAAAATAATGGTAGGAAATGTTGCAATTGGAGGACAAAACAAAGTAGTTATTCAATCTATGTGTAATACGAAAACAAAAAATGTAGAAGCAACAGTAAAACAAATATTAGAACTTGAAAAAGCAGGATGTGAGATAATTCGAGTGGCTTGCCTAGATAAAGAGGATGCAAAAGCCATTCGTTTTATCAAGCAACAAATTCATATACCAATTGTTGCTGATATTCATTTTGATTATCAAATTGCGTTAGAAGCAATAGAAGCAGGAGTAGATAAAATTCGAATCAATCCAGGGAATATTGGCTCAGAAGAAAAAGTAAAAGCAGTCGTTGAAAGCTGTAAAAAGAACCAGATACCTATTCGAATTGGTGTAAATGCGGGCTCATTGGAAAAAGAATTGTTAGACAGAGATGGAAAACCAACTGCTAAAGCTATGGTAGAAAGTGCTAAAAGACATGTGGAAATTTTAGAAAAATTAGATTTTTATGATTATGCCATTTCTTTAAAAGCTTCTAATTTGGATTTATGTATTCAAGCCTATGAGGAAGCAGCTAAGGTATTTGATTGTCCTCTTCATTTAGGAATTACAGAGGCTGGGACGGAATTTAGTGGAACCATTAAATCAAGTATTGGACTTGGTGTTTTGCTAAGACAAGGAATAGGAGATACGCTTCGTGTTTCTCTTTCAGATGACCCGATAAAAGAAGTGAAAGTAGCGAAAGAAATTTTAAAAGATTGTAATTTATATCAAAAATCACCAACTTTGATAGCTTGTCCTACTTGTGGAAGAACACAAATCGATTTAATTCCGATAGCGAAGGAAATAGAAAAATTTTTACAGACAATAGAGTCAGATATTACAGTAGCTGTTATGGGATGTGCTGTTAATGGTCCAGGAGAGGCAAGAGAGGCAGATATTGGAATTGCTGGTGGAATTGATGAAGGGCTTTTGTTTAAAAAAGGTAAAATTATTAGAAAGATAAAGCAAAAAGATTTAGTTCAGGAATTAAAAAAAGAAATTACTAATATGATATAAGTTTATTCTATTTTTATTTGTAACTCCCAGCATCGCACAGTCTGTAAAAACAGACTGTAAGCTTGCTGGTCCCCACGAATTGTTACTTCATAAAAATAGAATAAATTTTATTATAAGGAGGAGGGGAATTCTATAGTGAAAATAATAGTAGGTAAAACAGCAGGATTTTGTTATGGAGTTGAAAGAGCAGTAGAAGGCGCAACCAAACAAATAACCAATGCAAACGAAAAAATATGTTGTTTAGGTGAAATCGTACATAACAAACAAGTTATAGAAAAATTAGAGAAATTGGGAATTAATTGCATTGAAACATTAGAAGAAGCAGAAGGAACCGTTTTAATTCGAGCTCATGGAATTCCAAAAGAAGTTTATGAATTAGCTAAAAACATGAATATTAAGATACAAGATTTTACTTGTCCGAATGTTCTAAAAGTACATAAAATAGCAGAAAAATATGAAAAAGAAGGTTATTTTATTTTTCTATCTGGAGCGAAAAGTCATCCTGAAAATATTGGAACAATCAGTCATTGCGGAAAAGATTATTACATTATTGAGAAAGAAGAAGATACTTCGAAAGCAATGGAAGTATTTGAAAAATCAAAGAAAAATAAATTAGTATTGCTATCACAAACAACTTTTAGTTTAGAAAGATTTTATAAAATAGAAAAAATCCTACAAGAAAAGATAAAACCAGATGTTACTTTTGTTGTAAAAAATACAATTTGTAGAACCACTGAATTGAGACAAAAAGAAACAGAAGAACTTTCTAAAAAAGTAGATACCATGATTGTGATAGGAGGCAAAAATAGTTCGAATACAAAAAAATTATATGAGATAGCTAATAAAAATTGTGCTCATACGATTTTAGTAGAAACAGCTCAAGAATTAAAAAAAGAAGAGATGGGTGAAAGAGTCGGTATCATGGCAGGAGCGTCTACTCCTAAAGAGAGTATTGAAGAAGTAATAAAATTTTTAAAATAAAAGAAAATTCCTTATAACAGGAATTTTCTTTTATTTTAAAATTAATTATTTTCTTCATTTTTTTCTGTTTCTTCGGTGGAAACTTCTGCTTCAACAGTAGCTTGTTCTTCATCTGGTCCAACATATACTGACTTACCAAATGCTAAAATCATGTAGAAAATAGAAGGTAAGAAATAAAGACCAACAGCCCAACCACCGTCTTTTCCAAAAGATTTAGCTAATTTGTAAGATAAAACAGCATTCATAACAATAGGAGCAACCCATCCAATAAATGGAATAATAGCAGCTAGGTAAACTAAAATTAACCATGGAGAAAGACCAGAAATTTTAAATAGAATTACCATATTGTAAATAGTTATAATAGATTTACATCATTTTTGTCCTGCATTATTAAACAATTTCCACATAGCAATGATTTGAATAATAGCAATTGCTAAAATGATGATGGCATAAACCATAATGACAGCACTTAATGCTGCAACGGCAGCTGAAGATACAGCATAATCGCTTGGGTAACTTCCATAATAATTATAAGAACTATATCCCATAACAAATCCTCCTTTTATTTTTATGATTTTATTTTCACACTTTTTTACATAAAAGTCAAGAAAAAAACAAAAAATGACACAAAAGTGTAAAATTTTGAAAAAGCATTGTATAAAAAAAACAAGTTTGATATAATTTACTTAACGATTTAATACATATTATTAAGAGGAGGAGAAATTATGCAAGAAGAGAAAAATAAAAATACAAAATGTTGTTGTGGCGGAAACAAAAAGGACAAATTCATAGAAGACTTATTTGCAGAATATCAACCAATCAAAGACAATTTAATTCAAATGTTAAACGAAATTCAAGAGCATTATGGCTATGTGCCAATAGAAGTTCAACAAGAATTATCTGAGTTTTTATCAATACCAATGGCAGAAATTTATGGTGTAGTCACTTTTTATTCAAGATTTTCATTAAAACCAAAAGGAAAATATAATATATCAGTCTGTTTAGGAACAGCGTGTTTTGTGAAAGGCTCACAAAAAATAATGGATAGATTATTAGAAAGGCTAAAAATACAGCCAGGAGAAACAACAGAAGACGGCATGTTTTCTATCGAAGAAACAAGATGTGTTGGAGCCTGTGGGTTAGCACCAGTATTTACCGTAAATGGAGAAGTATATGGGAAAGCTACCGTTCAAAAATTAGACCAAGTTTTAGATGAATTAATGAAACAAAAATAAGTTGCCAAAGTTGCCGGGGTTAACTTGCCAAACATTCCGGGTTTAAATGGCAACAAAAAAATTGTTGCCATTTAAACCCGGAATGTTTGGCAACTAAACCTGGAAAATAATAAAAGGAGGAATTTAAGTGAAAACTATAAATGAACTTCATCAAATAAGAGAAGAAAAAAGAAGAGAGCTAGATTTAAGAATAAATACAAAAGCGGATACAAGAGAAAAGCATATTTTAGTTTGTCATGGGACAGGATGTACTTCTTCAAAATCACCAGAAATTTTAGAAGAGTTTAGAAGAATTTTAAAAGAAAAAAATATTGAAAATGTAAGAGTGATTAAGACAGGTTGTTTTGGATTGTGTGCGAAAGGACCAATTGTTATTATAAGACCAGAAGATACCTTTTATGCTATGGTAAAACCAGAAGATTGTGAGGAAATTATTCAAACCCATATCGTTGAAGGAAAGAAGATAGAACGTTTATTAGCTAAGGATATGGATGGAAGTAAGGTAAACCGTTTAGACGATTTGAATTTTTATAAAAAACAAAAAAGAATTGCTTTAAAAAACTGTGGTGTAATTGACCCAGAAAATATTGATGAATACATAGCTTTTGATGGATATCAAGCATTAGAAAAAGTTTTAAGGGAAATGACGCCAGAAGAAGTGATAGAAGTAATTAAAAATTCTGGACTTCGTGGTAGAGGTGGTGCAGGTTTTCCAACAGGTAAGAAATGGGAATTAACAAAAGCTTCTGAAGGAAAACAAAAATATGTAGTATGTAATGCCGACGAAGGTGACCCAGGAGCTTTTATGGATAGAAGTATTTTGGAAGGTGACCCTCATTCTGTATTAGAAGCAATGGCAATTGCCGCTTATTGTATTGGCGCAAACAAAGGGTATATTTATGTAAGAGCAGAATATCCTATTGCTGTAAAACGTTTGGAAATTGCTATTAAGCAAGCAAGAGATTATGGATTATTGGGTAACCATATATTTGATACCGATTTTGATTTTGATATTGAAATTCGATTAGGTGCAGGTGCATTTGTATGTGGAGAAGAAACTGCTTTATTGGAATCGATTGAAGGAAAACGTGGTCAACCAAGAGTAAAACCACCTTATCCAGCACAAGCAGGATTATGGGGAAAACCAACTTTAATTAACAATGTAGAAACCTATAGCAATATTGCACAAATCATATTAAAAGGAAGTGAATGGTATTCTTCTATTGGAACAGAAAATTCAAAAGGAACAAAAGTATTTGCTTTAGGTGGAAATGTAAATAATATAGGCCTTGTAGAAGTACCAATGGGAACTACTTTACGTGAAATTGTATTTGATATTGGTGGTGGAATTCCAAATGGTAGAGAATTCAAAGCAGCACAAACAGGAGGACCTTCTGGTGGATGTATTCCAAAAGAA
>CANEFU010000006.1 GCA_947426875.1 uncultured Clostridium sp. | reverse complement strand
GGGATACAGCCATTGTATTTATTCAAGAATTTTCAGGAGATACAGATTATGCAAGACAGATAAGATTACAAAGTAGTTTAGCCAAAACAGGAAAAGCGACAGATGGAACTAATAAAGACGTAAGATGTAACATTTATGATATGGCAGGAAATTGCTTTGAATGGTCAACAGAAACCTGTACCTATTCCAACCTTCCTTGTGTCTATCGAGGCGGTGGTTACGACTACACCAACCGCTACACCAGCTTTCGCAACGGCAACGACACGTCCGATGCCAACGACGACTATTCCTTTAGGACCACACTTTATTGGTAGGACTGAAAGCTGTGAAAACTAAAATAAAAATAGTAGCTAAAATAGCTTTAAAAGAATATAATTTGAATAAAAGAAATAATTAACGAATGAAATACGTTAATAAGAAAATTTTTCAATTTCTTACAAGATGCATAATAAATGCATCTTGACAAGGAAAGAAAAATTTTCCTAACGTGGCGCCACTAACGTGGCGTTTTTTGTGCTTTCTAAAGCACAAAAAACGGTACAAAAAATAAGAAAAGGTGGTAATAAAAATGAGTTTTGGAGAAATGATGGAAATATTACAAATTAAAAATAAGGGGAAAATTGTATTTTGCAATGCAGGAGAATTTTATTTAGCAACAGGAAAAGATGCTGTACTATTAAAAGAATTAATCAATTTAAAATTAACCTGTTTAAAACCAGAAGTATGTAAAGTGGGGTTTCCAATTTCTGCTTTAGAAAAATATTTAGAGAAAATATACCAAAAAGAATATGGTTACATTGTTTATTATTTTGACCAAGCAAAAGAGGAATTAGAAATTTTAGAAGAATATAAGGGGAAGAAGAGAAGTGAAATCAAAAGAAACAATAATAATTGTTATATCTGTAGTAAAGGTACAAAAAAATATAAAAAACCAGATAAATATATAGAAGCATTAGCTAAATTATATGAAAGAGAGGATAAACAAGAACAGGAGAAAATATGAGTAAGAAACAAGAAAAGGAACAAAAACTACTATTAATACCAAAAACAGAGAAATATATAGAATATATGTTACAAGTTTTATTGAAACTACCAAGAACAGAAAAATTTAGCATAGGAACAGAATACAAGCAAGGAATGTATCAAATGTTACAAGATATTTTGATAATAAGCAAAATAGGAAAGCACGAAATCATCCACTATTTAAACAAGATAGATTCCAATTTAAATACACAAAGAATTTACTTAAGAATTATGAAAAAAAGTAGATGGATAGATGAACATAAATTTAAAATAGCAATGGAGCAAATCTATGAAATAGGAAAAATATTAGGAGGACTAATCAAATACTATGCCAAAAACAATACGAAATCAATATGATAAAAATTTAAGTTATGACAAACTAATGGAAGCACACCGTAAATCGAGAAAAGGAAAAGGCTATAGAAAAGAAATTATTGAATTTAATTTAAAACAAGAAGAATATATTATATGGCTATATGAAGCTTTGAAAAATAAAACATACAAACATGGTGGTTATACAGAATTTTATGTAACAGAGCCAAAAGTGAGAAAGATAGAAAAATCAAGATACATAGATAGAATTGTACATCGATGGGTGGTAGATAATTTTTTAGCACCATCCTTTGTACCTCAATTTATACCTACATCATATGCTTGTTTAAAAGGAAAAGGAATGCATCGAGCCGCTATTTATGTACAGGATACAATGAAACATTGTAAGAGAATATGGCAAGAATATTATATTTTAAAAATGGATATAGCAAAATATTTTGATAACATCAATAAAAATATATTATTAAATATTCTAAAAAGAAAAATAAAAGACAAAGATTTATTATGGCTAGTAGAACAAATCCTATTTGCTCAGAAAAGAGAAAAAGGATTAGAAATAGGAAATTACACTTCACAAATGTTTGCTAACATTTATTTAAATGAAGTTGACCAATATATCAAACATCAGTTAAAAATAAAATATTATTGTCGCTATTTGGATGATAGTATAGTAATGGTAAAAACGAAACAAGAAGCAAAGACGATATTAGAAAAAATAAAAATATTTTTAAAACAAAAGCTAGCATTAGAATTAAATCAAAAAACACAAATATTTAAAAACAAGCAAGGAGTAAATTTTTGTGGATATAAAATCAATGAATACAGAATGAAATTGCGAGAGAAAGGAAAAAGAAAACTAAAGAAGAAAGTAAAATATTTAAAACAAGAAATAAGGGGAGGAAGAATGACAAGCAAAGAAGCTAAAAAATATTTGGCAGGACATAGAGGGTATATTAAATATGCCAATGCGAAGTCTTTGATAGAAAAAATATTTTACATAGAAAAATAAGAAATGAGGGATAAATCGAAACCTATACCAATTCCAACAATCCTTGTGTCAATCGAGGCGGTAATTACAACAACACCAACAACTACACCAGCAATCGCAACAACAACAATACGTCCAATGCCAACGACAACAATTCCTTTAGGACCACACTCTAATACCAATTTCAGGTACTATATTTCACGGAAGATAGTCAGTAAAAGTATTAGTATTAAAGAGATTTATTCCTTCCTAAGCAAAAGGTAAAAAAGTATCAGTAAAATAGATATTAGTAGAAACAATATCCAATATATTTATTTTACACCAATATATTTTAGAGAAGGTGAAAAAAATGAATTTATGTTTTTTAATAGGTGAAATAATAGGAGAAATACAATTTGACTTTATTTTAAATGGCAAGAATATTTCAGTAGCAAGATTTAGATTAAAAGTAAATGAAAATTGTGAAATAATAGTAAAAGCTTATGACAAAATAGCAGACTGGTGCTATCAAAATTTAGTAAAAAGCGATATAGTAGCAATCGAAGGAAAATTAGACAGCAAAATGGAAGTAAAGATAAACAACATAGAGCATAACGATTAAAATCATATACACAACCAATCAACAACACAAATGTAATACAAATGTAATAGAAATGAAAAAAAAATATGATATACTACGAATAAGAAAAAATGATTGAAAAAAGACGAAAAATCATGTATAATAATAGATAAGAGGACAAAGGTGGTAGAAATGAATAAAAAAATAGTAATAGGCATTCTTGTAATAATGATTTTCAGTTTAATAATTCCTCAAAAAAGTATGGGAGCTTTATTTTGGAAAGACCCTATTTATCAAGAGCCATCTAGCAACCCAGATGGTGGAATACAAGGGAAAGGAATAGATGATATTATTAAAGATGCAGAAGCATTTGAAAGAGAAAGAGGCGGAACAGTAGGAGCGCAAGGCTCACAGACGTTTGAAGTCAACCAAGGAAAGTTACAAAGCTTTTCAAGCAACTTATTTTCTGTTTTAATAATCGCAGCTACTGCTATTAGTGTGCTAGTAGGAATCGTGATAGGAGTCAAATATATGATAGGAAGTGTCGAAGAAAAGGCGAAGTACAAAGAATGGATAGTTCCATACTTAGCAGGATGTGCAGCCGTTTATGGTGCATTCGGCATCTGGAAATTATTAGTTACTGTGTTAGGAAGTGTTTAGAATGAAAAAGAAGAAAATGAAAAAAATATTGGCAATAGGAATGATGTTTATAATTTTATATCTACTTCCAATCAGTTGCCAAGCTGCAAGTACATTAAGTGATTTAGGTGATTTAAGTGCATATGGAAGTGTAAATGAAAGTGGCACGGCTCAATTTAAAACCAAAATAGGAAATTTTTTGGGCATTTTTCAAGTAGCTGGCTCTGCCATTGCTGTTATTAGTCTGACTTGCATGGGAATTGCCTATATGATGGGAAGTATAGAAGAAAAAGCAAAATATAAGAAAACATTGTTTCCTTATTTTATTGGAGCTATGATGGTATTTGGTTTAAGTAATCTCTTAAATCTAGTTTATTTAGTAGTTACCAATCTTTTCTAAATATGTCAAATTTGTTACAAAAAAGAAAAACTATTGCATAAAATGTTTTTAAATGTTATAATAATAGTGATTAGGTTGTTTTTAATATTCCAATCAAGGAAATTATATATATAAATAGAGGAGGGGAAGATATGCAAAAATTATGGAAAAAAATAACTATGCTTGGTATTACTGTATCTGGAATGATGTATTCTACCATGTCATTAGCAGCACAAACAGGATTTAATCCAAGTGGATTTAAAGCAAATGAAGGTACAGCTACAAAGCAAGTACAAACTTTTGGACAAAACATACTAGGTATAGTGTCTATGGGAGCATCTATATTAGCGGTTATTATATTAATTGTATTAGGTGTTAAATACATGATGGGTAGTGCAGAAGAAAAAGCAGAATACAAAAAAACACTACTTCCATATTTTATTGGTGCCTTATTCGTATTTGGTGCTGGAGCAATTTGTACAGTTATCTTCAATATGGCAGGACAAACTTGGACAGAATAAAAAAGCTAAAAAAGAGCAATTTCGCAAGAAATTGTTTCTTTTTTTTTACAAAAACATTACAAATGTATTAAAATTATCTTTTTTATGCAAAAATGTTACAATTTTTGCATTTTTTTGGTATAATAAAATATAAGAGAAAATAGACTTTTTTGGGAGGTATAAAAATGAGTTATAACATACCTAGAAATGTTAAAGGAGAAGGAAGAATTTTATACATATTTTCGTATAAAGCAATAGCTTATACAGGAGCAGGATTATTAATAGGAGTTATTTTTCACTTTCTATTTTCCTTATTTGGACTAGATGTAGTAGGGTACGTATTCATAGGAGTATTTGCCTTTATTGGTTATGGAATAGCTACTTTTAAACTTCCAGATGCACCCTTTTTAAAAGGGGCGAAATTAGCAGCAGGAGAGCAAATAGACGAAGTCATAAAAAGAGCCATTAAATTCAAAAAAAATAAAAACAAATATTATATTTATACAGAGCCAACGGAAGAAAAAATAACAGAAGAAAAAGAAGGAGGAAAAGCAAATGGAAAATAATGCAATTACCAGTTTACTTTCTATACTTTTAGTAGTCATGCTAATCATATTAGGAATCTTAGTTACCGTATATATAGTCTTAAGAAGCAAAGCTAAGAAGAGAGAGAGAGAATTAGAAGTAGCAGATGAGAAACCAACCAAAATGGAAGAAAAAACGCCAGAAAAAGAAAGTGGATATAATAAGCAATCTATCTTTAATTTTATGGAATTTGAAGATATCAAAGATAATATGATTGTACAAAAAAAGGGAAGAAGATATGTCATGGTAGTAGAATGCCAAGGGGTAAACTATGACTTGATGTCAGGTATGGAAAAGGTCGGAGTAGAAGAAGGATTTCAACAATTTTTAAACACCCTAAGACATCCAATACAAATTTATATCCAAACTAGAACTGTAAATCTTGAGAGCAGTATTGAAACATATAAAGCAAAAGTAAAAGAAATAGAAGATAATTATAACAATAAAGAATATGACTTAAAAAAGATGAGAGAAGCAGGATATTATTCAGAAGAACAAATACAAAATGTAGAAATAGAAATAGCTAAACTAAAAAATCTATTAGACTATGGAAAAGATATTATCAGAAATACAGAAAAAATGAGCAAAAACAAAAATGTTTTAAACAAAAAATATTATATCGTCATTTCTTATTCAGCAGATGAATTAGGAAATAACAATTATGATAAAGAAGAATTAAGTGGAATGGCCTTTTCAGAATTGTATACAAAATCACAATCCTTAATTCGAACACTTTCTGCTTGCTCCGTATCTGGAAGAATTTTAAACTCATTAGAATTAGCAGAATTACTATATGTAGCATATAACAGAGATGAAGCAGAAACCTACGATTTGGAAAGAGAAATAAGAGCTGGTGTAATGGAAATGTATAGTACATCACCAGACGTATTTGACAAAAAATTAAAAATATTAGACAAACAAATTGAGAACGAAGCAATCGACTTAGCCAATAGAAATATAGAAAAAGCAAAATCAAACTTAGAAAGAATGGTAGAAAAGAAAGAAAACGAAAAAGAAGAACTAGTAAAACAAATGGCAAAAATAATTTTAGAAGAAAATCAAGATTACATAGGGGAAGATGTAGCACAAGAAGCAATCAAAGAATTAGAAAAATTTGTAAAGAAAGAGGAAGAAAAAGCAACAGAACAAAAAGAAGAAAAGAAAACTACCAAAAGAAAAACAACAAGAACAAGAACAACAAAGGCAAAAAAGGAGGAGAATTAAAAAATGGGAAAAAATAAAAAACAGACACCACAAACACAAGTAAGAGTACAAGAAGAAAACAAATTAGGTTTATTACGCAAAAAAACAATCAAAGATTTAATTGCTCCTGCCGGGATAGATGCTTCTAATACCGATAGACTAGAAATCTTTTCTAACATGAAACGATATGCAAGAAGTTTCTTTGTATCAGGACTTCCTCGTATGTGTAATTTCCCATCTTTGTTTCGAGATTTGTATTTCTTTGGTGATATCAATACCAGTATATACATTACACCAATACCAGAATCTATCTCACAAAGTGAATTAAATAAAACCATCAATGAATTGGAAACAGAAAGAATTGTAGCAGCAGACAAAGGAAACATCAACAGAGAAAGAACTTTAGCACAAAAAAGATACGAAGCAGAACAATTAAGAGACCAAATAGCAGCAGGTTTTAACAAAATGTATGATGCATCTGTTATTTCTACCCTATTTTCTTACAATCTAGAAGAATTAGATAGATTAACCAAAATGCTTTCAACAGAAATGTCAAAAACTTTAGTAGAAATAAAAAATGCATGGGCGATTCAAGAAGATGCGTTTAAATCCAATTTACCATTAATGGAAGACAAATTACAAAAAAGACATTCTTTTGACAGTCGTTCTATGGGAACCATATTTCCTTTTACCATGTCTGAAGTAGGACATAGTACAGGAGTACCACTAGGATTTAACAAACAAACAGGAACTCCAATTTTATTTGATAATTTTCATTCCTCTTTAACCAATTACAATATGGTTATCTTTGCTAAATCAGGTGCTGGTAAATCTGTTACCATGAAAACATTGATATCAAGGTCTTCTGTTTTAATGGGAATTGAAAGTTTAGCCTTAGATGCAGAAGGAGAATACACAATAGTGGCAGAGAGTTTAGGAGGAATTAACGTCGTATTAAGTCCTAACTCTAAAACCGTTATTAATTTATTTGATATTGAAACCGAAAAGGTAAAAGATGAAATAACCGGAAGAGAAAGAATTGTTTTGAACGTAGAAAATAAAGTAGAAGACGTAACACAAGCATTACTTACCATGGCAAGAGGTAGTACCAGAAGTACAGAAGTAAACGAATTAACCAAACAGTTAATTGCAGAAGCTGTAGCAGAGGAATATGCAGCAATCGGAATTACCAATTCACCAAGTAGTTTATATAAACCAGGAAAAGAACTACAAAAAGGTGATAAATTATACAATGAGAAAAAAGACATGCCAACCATTGGAAGTTGGTATAGAAGAATTCAACAAAAAGCAGCAGAAAATACCAATCCAGATTATAGCAAACATTATAGTTATTTGTTAAAAGTTATGAAACAATACATAAGAGAGTACAATGGTCAAATGGCTTATTTTGATGGACAATCTACCTTTGAACTATTAGAAGGCTCACCTTTTATTAACTTAGATATTTCACAATTAGAGGAAAGATTTGCTAGACCATTAGCACAACAAATATTACTTTCTTGGATTTGGGAAAAATATGTTAAGAAAAACAGTGAAGACAGAAATAGAGCTAGCAAAAAAAGAGTAATTGTGGATGAGGCTTGGATGTTATTACCATATCCAGAAGCAGTTGACTTTTTAAATACCATGGCAAGACGTGCCAGAAAAAGAAATGTATCGTTAGCTATTATCTCACAAAGATTCCAAGACTTTTATGAAAAAGCAGAAGCACAAGCTGTATTAACTTCATCTGATACGAAACTATTTTTAGCACAAGATAAATCAGAAATTGAATATTTAAAAGAAGTATTTAAACTAAGTGAAGGAGAAGCTAGTTTCTTAGTTACCTGCTCAAGAGGAGAAGGATTGTTAAAAGTAGGAGCAGATACAGCTATTCTTCAAATTACACCTACCGCAAAAGAATTTGAATTCGTAGAAACAAATGTTAATAAATTAATGGAGATGAAAAAGAAAAAAGAAGAAGAACAACCATAAGAAAGGAGTCAAAGATGAAAATATGGAAGAATAAATTCTTGAAACAAATGATAATTGCAATAACTTTAATATTTGTTCTTTTGAATGGAATTGCTCCTTCTCAAGTATATGCTACTAAATCGAGAGAAAATGCTCTATGGAATATAGGAGAAAAAGTATTACATACAGTAAGAACAGGAGTAGGATTTATAGGCTCAACAGATTTGTCAGGAGAAAGAGATTTGTTTAGTTTTTCTAACATTCCAGGAAACCTATTAAAAGAATTCACTTATTTTGTAGTATCGATAGGAGACGTAGCGATTTCTGCTATGCAAGTTACTTTATTGGGAGATATGCTCTTTTGGACAAGTACACTAATTGGTAACAAAAATGATAATTTGGAAGATACTAGTTCTTGGTTATATGCAGATGATAGTGATGTAACAGCACTAGAAAATGGAAATACAACAGAGAGAGGCTCTATGCTTATGATGGCATCAGATGAAGGGCTAAACACCAATCTTTTTGGAAGCTGGAAAGTACCTAACATTATATATAGTCCAGAAAATATTTTTTCGAATAAAATAGCGGCATTGGATGCCAATTATATTAATCCACATAAGTATACGCCAGTAAACGATTCTACGGAATCAGCAAGAGAAGCTGTTTCTTTTGCAGAATCAATTAGTCCAACCATTGCTAGTTGGTATCGAGCTTTTCGAAATATAGCAATTGTAGGATTATTATCTGTATTAGTATACATAGGAATTAGGATATTAATTGGAACCGTAACAGAAAAAGCAAAATATAAAGAAAGATTAACAGACTGGTTTGTGGCACTTTGTTTAGTGTTTTTTATGCACTTTATTATGGCTGGTATCATGACAATTTCAGATAAAATTACCGACCTATTAAGTCAGTCTATCAATAGCGGAATTATTATAGCAGTAGATGATGGAACTATTTTTAGAACCACTTTTACCGGCTTTGTTCGATTTGCAGCACAATCAGATGCTTGGACAGAAGCACTAGGATATGGAGTGATGTATCTTATTATAGTAGGTATTACGTTAAGATTTACTTTTATTTATATGAAAAGAGCTTTATACTTAGCATTTTTCACTATGATTTCGCCATTAGTAGCCATTACTTATCCAATTGATAAAGCAGGAGATGGAAAAGCACAAGCTTTTAATATGTGGATAAAAGAATATTTTATCAATGCTATCTTACAACCATTGCACTTAGTATTATACTGTTCTTTAGTAGGAGCAGCTATGACGTTAGTAGTACAAAATCCTATTTATGGAATTGTAGCCTTACTATTTATCTCAACAGCAGAGAAATGGGTTAAGAAAATGTTTAAAATGGACCAAGCGGTATTAACATCAACATCCCTAGCAGACGTTGCTGTTCTTGGGTCTATGCTTAGTATGGGAAAGAACATTGTAGGAGGAATTGGAAAAACAGCTGCTTTAGTAGGACTAACAGTAGCAACAGGAGGAGCTGGTGCAGGAGCAGCCGCATTAAAAGAGGCAGGAGCAGGAGCTGTAAAAACAGCAGCAGGAACTGCAGCGGGAGCAGCAGGTGCGGCAGCAGAAGGGGCCATAACAGGAGCAGGAGCAGACACTTCTACAGGAGGAACCATAGAAGATACGGTAAATGCAATGCCAGAACCACAAGCTCAATCACAGCCACAAGCTAGACAATCAGAACCTTTAAATACAGCAAGTCTTATGAGCGAATTAGATGACGATGTGAATAATCCAGTGCTAATAGGAACTCCTTCAACGAGCAGACAAGAAAATAGGACAGAGCAAACAGACCAAGAGAGAGCATCTGAAATTCATACGGTTAATGGTAATACTATGCCAAAAAGAGCAGTAACGCCAGAAACAGTAGGAGGACAGAATATAGATGAAGCAAGCAATACGACAAATGTAGAACAAAATCCAAATAGAGATAAATACTTTAGTGACCATGTAAAAGATAGATTAGTGAAGAAAATAGCAGGAGACAAAGACCCAATGGACGAATTAATAGACATGGCAATTAAAGGAGTAGCAGGAGCAGCAGGGGCACCTTTAGGAGCAGCAGGAGGATTTTTTGCGGCAGGACTTACAGGAGATAATAAACCTATTTTAGCAGGAGCTATGGGAGGTGCAAGCTTAGGAGCAGGTATAGCTGATTTAGCGATATCAACAGGAGATACAATCTTTAATAATAATGTAAAAGTATTAGTAAAAGATGGAAACTTGCAAGATGCTAATATTATTAAAAATACTGCACAGGCAGGAAAAAAAGGAGATTGGTCAGAAGCTAAAATGATACAAATCGGTAAGTTAGCAGAAGCTTATCCAGCTTTATCAAAAGGTACAAGTAGAGAAATGGAAGATACGCAAAAGCAAATTAGAGAAATATTGTCATCACAAGGAGTATCAGAAACAAAACAAAATCAATTAATTCAAGACATTCGAAGCGTGCAAACAAAAGTAAACACAAGAGAAGACAACAAAATTGAGAAAGAGCTAAGAAAATATCAAAGCGGGAAGTAGTTATGTTAAAAATTTTTAGATTATATCATCAAAATAGAAGAAAGGTATGGTTCGGATTAATAATAGCAATATTTTGTATTGCTATTATTAATCTAATGAACTATGCCTATCAAAAGCAAGCACAAAAGGATATGGAAAAAATAGCACAAGAATGGGAGGCAAATCATAAGCAAGAAGAAAATAAATCAGATAAGGTAGATTATGAAAAAGCAGCACAACCATTAACATCAGGAGAAAGCGTACCAAGTAGTGAAAGAGATAAAGTACAAAGTACATTAGAGCATTTTGTACAAAGTGTTTGTAACGGACAAACACAAGAAGCCTATAGTCTTTTAACAGAAGAATGTAGAGAAATCAAATATCCATCGGTAGAAAACTTTGAAAGTTATGGGAAGTACATAAAAGATAAAATATATGATTTTCAGTTGTGGTCCTCTAACAATAATACCTATGTTTATCAGGTTAAATTTTTAGACGACATGTTAGCAACAGGAAGAGATACGAGCAAAAACTATTTTCAAGATTATATAACCGTAATAAAAAGAGATGGAGCATATCGTATCAATGTCAATAAACTAATTCAAGCAAGAGAATTCAATAAAACAGCAGAATCACATGACCTACAATTCAAAGTAAAGGCAGTAGAAACCTATTTAGATTACGAATACTACGAAATTGAAATTACCAATAACAGCTCAAAAGAAATTTTATTAGATACACGAGAAAAAGATGACACTGTATATGTCAAAAATAGTGATGGACTAAAAATAAGAGCACTTTTATATGAAAATGAAAAAGAAGACTTAAAAGTAGCTTCTGGAGAAACAAAAACAATAAAAATAAAATTTAATAATACCTATAATGCAGAAAAAACAATTTATTATTTAGGTTTTTCTAATATTATTTTAGACCAAGAAGCTTATCAACAAGATACAAAAATAGAAATATATTTAAAATAGGACAATAGAAGCAGAAAAGAGGTGATGGCTTTGGAAAATGAAAATCCAGATATGCAAACAAATGAAAGTAAAGCACAAGATGGTGCAAGAGATGCCAAAAGACAAGGGACAGCGAAAAAGAAAGATGAAGCAAAAACGAATAAAAAGAGAAGGTTAATATCTGTTCTTCTTCTTGTCATGTTATTATTTGGAAGTGCTGGTACATTTACATCAGCTATGCTAAATAACCAACAAGGACAAGCCAAAAAAACACCACAAACTATTTATAAAATGTTAGAAGTGGATGACTTATTTGATTTGATTCAAATTGAAGGAGATGAAAAAGAAGGATACCACTACGAATTTATAGATGGGACAGAAGAAAAATTAGATGCATTAGTAGCTCGTTTGAGAAAAGGAGAAGGAACCAAAGCAATTACCAAAGAATTATTAAAAAAAGATGATAAAAGCAGAAGTAGTCAATCAACTACCTTTCTTAAAAGGAGCAGGAATGCTTTCCTCTGCTAGTGGAGATACGATAGCAGAAAAAGTTTGGAATTTCTTAATTGAGCAAGGATATTCTGAAATGGCCGTCGCTGGTGTTATGGGAAACATTCATCAAGAATCAGGAGGCTTTAATCCAGCTGCTGTTCAAAATGCCAATTCAGGTGCAGGAATTGGATTATGCCAATGGTCTGGTAGCAGAAGAACGAAACTAGAAAATTACGCAAAACAATTGGGAAAAGATTGGTCTGATTTAGATGTCCAATTAAGCTTTTTATTAAAAGAAATAGAAGGTGGAGGATTTACTGGTAGTTATAAAAATCAATGGAAAAATTCAGAAACACCACAAGAAGCAGCAATAGCCTTTGAAAAGGGATTTGAAAGAGCCGGAAAACCAATGATGGAAAATAGAACACATTGGGCTCAAGTTTATTATAATCGATATAGAGGGACTTTTACAGCCTCTACCCCACAAGAAGACTCAACAGAAACAGGAGAATTATCAGGAACCGTACGTATTAGGAGAGTAACACCAAACAAAAATATAGGAGAAGTAAAAAATACAGGCTCTGGCTCTGTTACAGATACTACTACTAATACAAGCAATGCGACAAGTGCGCAAATAGAAAATTATATTAAAAATAATGTAACGGCTGGAACTTGGAGTGTTTATGCTAAAAATTTGACTTCTAACACGGTAAAAGCCAATGTAAATGGTCAAAAGCTAAAGGCAGAAGGCTTAATGAATCTATTTATTATGGCAACAACTTTTGAAAGAATAGAAGCAGGAGAACTTAATGAGAGTGAAGTAATAAGCGACATAACCAGCATGATTGCTAGAAATGACAATAGTGCTGCTGATAGAATTCTAGATAAAATAGGATTAGATAAAGTTAGTGGTTATACAACAACCAATGGTTATAAGACAACCGAAATACGCAAGAAAGTTTCAGAAGGAAAAGATGATAATTTTACTTCTACTACAGATGTAGGAAACTTATTAGAAAAGATATATCGAGGAACTTGTGTATCGAAAAATGCTTCTCAAAAAATGATAGAAATTTTAAAGAAACAAACTTCAACCAGTAAAATCCCAGGAGGGGTTCCATCTGGAGTAGAAACAGCGAATAAAACAGGGGAAGCAGAAAAAATTGAAAGTGATGCAGCAATTGTATACAAAAACAATGCTAATTATGTTGTTGTTATTATTGCCAATGATTTAGAAGATACCACAAAAGCAAAAGAAGACATTAAAAAAGTTTCTTCTGAAATCTACAATATGATTAATCTAACAAGTGCTTCACAAGGAGGAAATAATCCAAATGCTTCTCACAAAGTGGCTATTGTAGCAGGACATGGAACAACAAATCATGCGGGTTCTTATGCCGATATTGCCAATCGTAGTAAATGGTATACAACAGGAACTTCTGGAAAAACTTCTTCTGGAGAAACTTGGAAGGAATGGCAAATCACCAAAAAGGTAGCAGATTATGTAGAAAAATTTTTATATCCTTATTCATCACAAGTGAGTGTGGTTCAAGTAGGATATTCAAAACCGAACTGGGAAAGAATGCAACTAGCCAAAGACCAAGGAGTTGATTCTTATATAGGAATTCACTTCAACTCAAGTAGTGATAAATCAGCAAATGGAGTAAGTGCATATTATCGAAGTGGAGATTCGACTTCACAAAATTTTGCGAATATCTTTGTCAGAAATGTTTCTGAAAAAATGGGATTACAAAATAAAGGGGTTATGAGTGATTCTACCTCTAATAATGGAAAATTAGACTCCATTGGCAATGCTTCCGAATGGGGATTCCCTTCTACTTTAATAGAAGGTGGATTTATGAGCAATTCTGGAGATATGGATGTCATTGGAGCTAAGGATGAAGCCGGATTAAAGAAATATGCACAAGGGATAGCATCAGGAATTTTAGAATATTATGGGATTGAGAATACAGGAATTGGTGCAGATGCCTTTGATGGTGTTGAAGTAACCAATAGTACAACCACTACCACAACAGGAGTAGACTCAAAAATCTATGATTTAAGATATGTACCACAAGATGTGTTTGACAGCTATATAGAATCAAAAGATGAATACACCAAAAGACAAGCATTATATTCCTATACATTAGATAAAGAAACCAACAAACTGATTGTTGCTAATTGGTCTTATTCAACAGAAGAGGGAATAGAAATTATACCAAGTGAACCAATCAATTTCCGTTCTGTATTAAACAAATACACGATGCCAATCGAATACATGATAGACTTTTTAATTCATACAGATGATGCAGAGATGGTAAGCAAATTAGCGGATTTAGCAATTGATACAGAATATATCATTGCTGTGCAAGATAATGTAACAACAGTAGAAACAACCGTAGATATTCAAGAAAAGAATTATAGATTAACCAGGATGGATACGGATGAATATGTAGTACATCAAGACCATTACCAAGACTGGCATACAACTTCAAAAACGGTTACCGTAAAAGAAACCGTAAGCAATGAAATAGAATTAACCTATGCAGATAGTTGGTTTGTTAGATTTTCAAAAACCATGAGTTATGCTTCTATAGCACTTAATCAAAGTGCTGGCAACAATTTAACAGCCGACCAAGGAGCTTTCATCGGAGACTTTAAAACCACCGTATATTGTGCACAATGTAATAGTCCAAGTGGCTCTTTAGCTACGGCATCAGGGGCAAAAGCTAGAGCAAACCACACCATTGCCGTTCATTTAGACTATTATAGAGGAAATGCAGTAGGAGGAAAATTAGCAAAAGGCTCACAAGTGCTAATCAATGGCCAAGTCTATACAGTAGAAGATACCGGAGATTTAAGTGGAAGATGGCCTGCTAATTGGATTGATATTTTCTGTGATTCACCATGTGAAAAACATGCAGGGGAATTAGATTCCGGTAAAGGAACGGTTCCTGTTTATGCAGCAGATTATGTAAGAGAAGCAAAAGATGAGAATAATCAAAACGAAAGTGATATTGAAACTGAAAATAAAAATCTAAAAGGAATTAATACAACAGCAGGAGTAGACGGAGAAGTAAATGACACTACAACGGTTATGGAAGAAACGTTAGGAACGATTTACACAAAAGTAAATGAAGGAACAACAGATGTAACAGAAAGAAAGAAAATAACAACGGTTCGAACCATTTCCAATAAATATGACAGCGGTATAGAAAATATCGTAAAAAAAGAACAAGACTTCATAGACGTATTTTTAAGTAGTGAAGGAATCTTAAGAAGATTTAATATGGGCTGGATGGAAAGTTTATTAGCGCAAAATGAACGAACAGTTAATATGATAGACTTGACAAAATACCTATATAACAAAGCAAAAGCATATGAACAAAATAAAGAAAGTAGTGAATCTTATAACTTCGATGTTTACAAACGCAATGATTTATATAGTATTTATAGCAGTAGTAGTATTTTGGAAGAATTTATAAAAGCTATAGAAAATAACCCACTACGTTTGTATATGAGTAACCATGCTTCCATTGATGAAGGTGAAATAGAAAAATACATTACAACGAATGTAGATGAGCCAAAATATAAAATATTAACCAATGAAGAAAATGGAAGAGGATTTGGATTTAATATTTTCCATCGTTTGAATGAAACTGACTGGAATTCAGGAGGAAGTTATGACAAAAGAATTGTAGAGCATTACGATGAATTAAGCATTAAGATTAAAAAGGATAAGTATAATAAAGAAGATGCCTTATTAGAAACCAATATAGTAGACCAAGTCATGAGAAAAGAAATTCAAAAATGGAAAGCAAAAATAGAAGAAGAAATGGAAGAGGCAGGAATTGATTTACCAGATAATCGATTAGATGCTTTAACCATAATTGCTTATGAATATGGTTGGTCAAAACAAGATACGAAAAGTTTTCAAGAAGCTTATCAAAAGTATTATGTAGTAGAAAATGAAAAAGAATTCCAAAAACAATTTTCAATTGCACAAGGTACTATAAAACCACTTTATATTTTACCAAATGCGGAAGCATTATCAGAGAAAGAAAAGAAAGAAAGATTAAAA
>CANEFU010000005.1 GCA_947426875.1 uncultured Clostridium sp. | reverse complement strand
TTGTGGGTTTCTACCTTTTCTAGCTGCTCTTTTTCTTACTTCAAAAGAACCAAATCCAACTAATTGAACTTTGTCTCCTTTTTTTAGTGCTTCTGTTACAACTTCTACAAAAGCGTTTACTGATGCTTCAGCTGCTTTTTTTGTTTCTCCTGTTTTTGCAGCCATTGCTGCGATTAATTCAGCTTTGTTCATTTAAATTACCTCCTATAAGATTTAAATAGTTTATGTACTTTATTGCTTGAACAAGTGCAATAATGTACCTCTATTAATTTAATTCGCCAAAAATACTGAAAATCCTTCTTTTTTTTACTTTTTTTAATAAACTTTTAGTTTTTTCAGTACTTTATCAATTTTACTACCTCCTGGCATCATTTGAATTTCTTCTTCTGAAAATACTTTTAATGCAATGATGGCTAGTGCATAGATAATTACAGCGATTATAATTGCTATTATTGTTGCCAATTTCTGAGCAATTATTCCTAATAATGTTAAATAACTAAAATAAGAACAAATTCCCATAATAGCCACTGCTATTACTGGCTTTATCACAAATTTTGAAAATGTCAAATCTAATTTTATGGTTTTTCTTAAAGATGTTATAGCAATGGTAAAAGCTACTAAATGGCATGCCACTGAAGCCCATGCAGCTCCATTTACTCCTATATCTGGTATTGGTACCAAAATTAAATTCAATATTAATTTAACTATCACTCCGACATCCTAATGAGATAGCTGGTATCATTAACTTTCCATACCCTTGCAATGCTCCATTTATAGTCTGGTCTAATATGGTAAACAAGATGGTTAACGAGCTAATTTGTAATATCACTTCTCCAGAGCTTGCGTTTGGAAATAGTAAATTTAAAATCGGTCCGGCAAATAGGCACATTCCTATTGTACAAGGAAGTCCTATTAGCATAGATATCATTAAGGAAAAGGATGTTTTTTTCGTAATCGTTTTCTTATCCTTTCTTGCTTTAGCTGCTGCTATGGCAGGTACTAAGGCTGTAGCAAAAGCTACATTAATAGATAATGGCAAACTCGTTAGCATATCTACTTTTCCACCTAAAATCCCATATTGGGAAATCGCCATATCTTCTGGCATAAACTCTTTTAAACTTCTTACTACTGTAAAAGAATCAATGTTCTTGTTAAGAGAAGACATAATCGCCGTTAAAGCAATTGGTATGGATACCATTAATATTCTTTTAATTATTGTGATAACTCTTTCATATTTATAATTTATCGTTCCTTTTATTTCTGTCGCGATTTCTCTTCTTCTTGTTTTATAGTATAAATATAAGTAACCAAAACCTGAAAATGTAGCAAGTGTTGTTGCCAATGTTGCTCCTCCTGCCATCCATTCTGTTGAACTATTTGAGATAATTGCAATCATTTCTACTAATATAATCGTAAGTGTTGTTTTAAATAGCTGTTCTAAACTTTGTGACCTTGCCGTTGCTTTAATGTTCTGTCTGGCATTAAAATATCCTCTCATAACAGATGATATTGCTACAAAAAAGATGGCAGGCGATAAAGCAACTAATGTCATTTCTGCTTCTGGTATTTGTAACCATAAGTTTGCAATCATATTAGCACCAAAGAATAACAATAAACTTCCTACTAATCCAATCATAGCAAATGTTGCAAAAGCTATTTTAAAAATTCTATGTCCTCCCTTGTGGTCACCAACCGCAATTCTTTCTGATACTAATTTTGATATTGCATTTGGTACACCTATCGAAGATATCGTCAATAACATAGCATATATTTGATAACCTGCTGCTACAATCCCATTTCCTTTATCTCCAAATCCTTCTCTGTTCGTTAAATATAAAGTATATATTAAACCTAGTAATTTGATTAATACTTGTGAAAAAATTAAGGTGATTACTCCCTGCATAAAAGTTTCTTTTTTGGGTGCTCTCTCTTTCACCTCTTCTTTTGCCATTTTATCCCTCATTCCTTCCTTTTCTTTTTTATTTCATTGGATATTTCTTTCCTATAATTCATTTTACTTATTCATTATAGATTTAATTACTAAATTATTCAATAGTTTGAAAAAAATTAATTTTTCTATACAGCAAAAAAAGCTTCTATATCTCACTTAGATATAGAAACTCTTATTCCTTATGCTCTAAATTCACTCACAATCTTATATCAAATGATTTAAGTCTTGTTTTCCATTTACTTGCATACCATCTTTCATATTGATTTTATCGGTTTCTGGTAAATATTCCGTAGAAACGCCTGTCGTTTCTATCTCTTTTTGACTGCCATCTTCCAAAATTTGATAAATGGTAAGCATTCCGTCTTTATCTTTCACCATATAATGTTCTCCACATTCTCCCTCTTTTTCTTGGTATAAAATCACTTCATTACTAGCAAAACTTTCTATTTTATAATCTTGATATTTCTCCTGTATTTCTTTTTGTGTTAAATTAACTAGATTTTGAGGTAAATTAGCATATTCATTTTTGATATGACCACATTTTTTATAATATGTTTTTGTCGTTAACGAGCAATTAGGTGACGTTTTTTCTTCTTGTGTATTAGCTTTTATCGTATTTTCATATTCCATTTCTTCATACTCATCTGTGCAATCGTCTAGTATTTCTTCTTCTGCTATTTCTGTTTCTATTTGTTGTTTTCCTTCCTCTTGATTAGGTTGAAATATAACGATTGCTGTGAATATGGAAGCTATGATTACAAAAATACTTATCATGATTACGATTATCTTATTCATAGGTTACTCTCCTTTTTCTTTTTTCCTTAGTATTATTTACTGCTTTTGTTAAATTTATACATTTATTTATTTTTAAAGTAATCTCTCCTTCTTCATCTGTTCTATGAATTTCACAATTAATTTGCTTTAAATTTTCTAACGTTTCTTCACTTGGATGTCCAAAATTATTATTGCTACCAACTCCAATCAATGAAATTTTGGGAGCAACTACTTCTAAAAACTCTTTTGTCGAAGAAGTTTTTGAACCATGATGTGCCACTTTTAAAACCGTGCTTTTTAATATTGTGTTGTTCTTTTCATACCTTTTTAATATAGCCTTTTCAGCTACTGCTTCAATATCTCCTGTAAATAATATACTAAAATTTTTATAAGTTACTTTTCCTACAATGGAATTATTATTTAGAGGATTTTCTGAAATACTAAGATTTTCTGTTGGCCATAAGATATCCATATATAAATTTTTTTCAAAGGTTATTCTATCTCCTGCTTTTACAGCTTTTACTTTTATATTTTTTCTTTTTATGGTTTCTAAAAAAATCTGAAAGTTCTCACTCTCTTCTTTTTGTCTTGCCATAAAAACCTTTTTCACTTTTAATTCTTCCATAACCGTTAATAACCCGTCCACATGGTCTTGGTCAAAATGACTAATCATAATATAATCTAGGCTTGTATATCCTCTATCTAACAAATAGGGAATTAAAGTTTTTTTCCCTACATCAAATTGTTCAGTTAAACTTCCTCCCCCATCTATCAAAATGGTTTTATTGTGAGGTGTTACCAATAACGTACAATCTCCCTGTTCTACATCTACAAAATAAATTTTCAACTCTTTTGGAAAATAAGAAATAATAATGATAACAAGAAAAATAGAAAGAATGCATTTCGGATATTTTTTCTTTTGCTTTCTTTTATATCGAAATAATGCGATTAAATTTTTTACTCTTTTTTGTGTTGTTGTCAAATAAGTCATTTGATAAATGGGATAAATTGATTGAAACATTCCTATTCCTATATAATATAAAAGAATGTAAATAAAGTGTGGTGTTGCTAAGTAAATTTTAGAAAATGGTAATTTACTAAATTGTGTTATCCACGTTAAAACTTCTAATCCTATATGTAACACTACACATAAAAATCCTGGAAAATGATTAAAAATCAAAAAAATGATAACAGAAAAGAAACCTAAGATAATAATAGGAGCAATTACAAAACTTACTAATACATTCGTAACTAAAAAATAAATACCTACTATATTAAAATGATATATTAAAATTGGAAACATTACTATTTGAGCGGATAAGCCAACTGCCAAAATTTCTCTTATTTTTTCGAATCTAATCCATTTTAGAATCTTCAAAATAGTGACTCTAAATAAAATAATTCCTATTACTCCTAAATAAGATAATTGTAGACCTATATTCAAAATTAAAAATGGATTGTAAATTAAAATTCCCAGTAAAGAAATGGCTATGGAATTCCATATATCACTTTTTCGATAGACTAATCCTGCTCCTATTGTAATAATTCCCATTACAACTGCTCTTACAATTGACGGAGAAAACCCAGTTATAAAAGTATAGACTATTAAAACGATAATGGTAAGCACTTTTATTTTTTTCTTCCCTAGCATTCTTTTTAATATAAATTGAACGCCTACTATTAAATAGCTAATATGCATGCCAGATATAGCTAAAACGTGTGAAATATTAGAAATTCGAAAATCCTCTTTTGATTCTTCTGGTATCTCTCCCGTTTCTCCCAATAATAGTCCTTTTAAAAGAGAAGCTTTTTCTTTTTCAAAACTAGTTTCGATTCCTTCTTTTATTTTTAATTTTATTTTATTAGCTATTAATACGATTGGATTTAATTGTTCTTTTTCGATTACTTCTATTTGATTAACCTTGATTCTTCCAACTATTTTTAATGTTTTTAAATATTGTTTATCATGATACCCTCCATAATTTCTTTGCTCAGAAGGTTCTTGATACTCTCCTTGTAATTTTACTTTATCGCCATATTCTAAGTTTTTCTGATTTTTTTGAACCTGGATATACATATTTAAATGGTTCGAATTTAAAATTTTTATTTGATATAAATTATAATATTGCTTTTCTTGTTTTTGACTTACAACAATACCTATCAGTTGAAGTTGTTCACCTTCTTGATAAGAATTTTCGTATTGATTGTTCTGAAATAAAACAATGCTATTCGAAAAGATAGAAAACATGAATAGAATAAGAATCACCTTTATCGTTAGTATTAATTTTAAATATCTGCGGTATCGATTCCATGATAATAATTTGAATTGACGTTTTTTAGGAATTTTAAAATATTTTTGATAGATAAAATAGATTGCTAGTATTGGGATATAAAAAAGGACTATACTAAAACGAAAGTATAGCCCCCATAATATACCTATTATATATCCTATTACTGCAACTAAAATTGGTCTTTGTTTCATAAGCCTCCTTTTAATTGCTCTTTATTTATATAACTCTTCTTGCTCCTATATAACTTCCTGCTGCTTGATTTAATGGTACAATACATACTGTTTTTCCTGGACGTGGTGCATGAATGACTTGACCTCCACCTACGTAAATTGCTACGTGTCCACTGTAAATAACTAAATCACCAGGTACTAAATTACTTCTACTTACTGCTGTTCCAGCTCCTCCTTGCCCTCCTGAAGTACGTGGTAAGCTAACACCAAAGTGTTTATACACATAAGATGTGAATCCTGAGCAGTCAAATCCAGTAGAAGGTGATGAACCACCATAAGTATATTTTGTTCCGATAAATTGTTTTGCATAAGCTACTACTGCTGAACCATTTCCTGATACTGGTGCTTGTGCTGCTGGCTCTGCTTGTTTTTGTGCTGGTTTTGTTGTATTCGTTGTAGTATTGTTTGTAGCTTTTCTTGGTGTTGATGTACCTCTTGATGTTTCTTGCTTTTTAGTAGCTGATAATAAGGAAGAAGATATATATCCTTCTTTTCCATTTACTTTAACTTCACTCCAACCATTTGCTTCTGCCATTACCTCTACTGCTGTATTTAGTGGTATATTAGTTACAATTTCAGCGGATGTATTTGCTTCTTTTCTTACATTAACAGTTGTTGCATTTACAAATAATGTTTTAATAACTTTCTTTTCTGGTTGTGGTGTTACTTCTGCTACTGTTTCTGGTTGTTTTTGTTCTTTTTGTAGTTTTTCTTTTCGAATCCAACCTTTTGTCGTTTCTTTTTCTACACATGCCCATCCATTTACAACTTCTATAACATTTACTTCTTCGTCTTTTTTGACTTCTATAATGTCTGTTGCATTGATGACTGGTACAATTTTTAATTTTGTATCTTCTATTACTTTTTGTTTTCCAAGTTCTGGATTTTTTTCTTCTGTGTCAGTTATTTCCGTAGCCTTTTTGCTTTCTTCTACCGTATTGGTTGTTTCGTTTGAAGTTGTATTTTTTTCTTCTACTTCTCCATTTACGGTAACGATGTCTTGTCTTAAATAGCCTGTTATTCCTTTTGCTTTTACTTGATACCATTCTCCTGTTTTTTCAATTACTTCTACTTCATCATTCATAGATAGTAATTCTAGTATCTTTGCGTTTTCATCTGCGGTTTCCCTAAGGTTTGCTGTTTCTACACTTATTTTCCCTGTATTGGCCGCTAAACTCATATTTATAAAAAACAAACTGATGATTCCTATAGCTGCCATTATTACTATGCTTTTTATATTCATTTTACTTTTCATTTCAATATTACTCCTTACTGATAATATATACATCCTTGCTTCAATATTCCTAGTATACTATAAAATGGAATTTTTGTCAAGTTTTTCATTTTTTTTGTGAAAAGTTTTCCCGAATTGGTTGACAAATCTACTTTTCTATAATATAATATTCTCGCTTATAAGTGAACAAATATAAAACTTCTCCCCGGTAGTTTTACATTTGTCTTCATATAAAGTAAAACAAAAAAAAGAAATAGGAGGGTAATTATTACCATGAATAATACTACATATAGCGTTAAATGCGGTGAAATTGAAAGCAAGTGGTATATTATTGATGCAGCAAACAAACCACTTGGTAGAGTTGCAACAGAAGCTGCTAAATTATTAAGAGGAAAACACAAACCAACATATACACCTAATATTGATACAGGTGATCATGTTATTATATTAAATTGTAAAGATGTTATCTTAACAGGAAACAAATTAAATCAAAAAGTTTATAGACATCATTCAGGTTATATTGGAGGAATGAAAGAAGTTTCTGCCAAAGTAATGCTTGAAAAAAATCCAGAAAAAGCAATGACTTTAGCTGTTAAAGGAATGTTACCTCATAACTCTTTAGGTAGAGCACAAGCTAAAAAGTTAAGAGTATATGCTGGAGCAGAACATGAAAATCAAGCACAAAAACCAGAAGTATGGGAGGTAAAATAAAATGGCTAAAAAAGAAAATATCGTTTTTTATGGTACAGGTAGAAGAAAAAGCTCTATTTCAAGAGTAAGATTAGTTGAAGGTACTGGAAAAATAACAATTAATGGTAAAGATATCGAAGAATTCTTCGGTTTAGAAACTTTAAAAGTTATTGTTAGACAACCACTAACAGTTACTAATACCACTGCAAAATATGATGTTATTGCAACTGTTAAAGGTGGTGGTTATACAGGTCAAGCTGGTGCTATCCGTCATGGTATTGCAAGAGCTTTAAATGAAGCTAATTCTGAATATAGACCTGCTTTAAAATCTAATGGTTTCTTAACAAGAGACCCTCGTATGAAAGAAAGAAAGAAATATGGTCTTAAGAAAGCTAGAAAAGCTCCACAATTTAGTAAGAGATAAAAACAAGTGGTTTTGGAACAAAACTCAAAAATCTATAAAAAAAGCAGTAATCGAAATAGATTACTGCTTTTCTTTTATTAAAAATATAATTCAATATACTTTCTATCCATCATTTGTTCAGGGTGCCATTGTACCCCTAATATATTATTATATTCTATTGCTTCTATCATTCCATCCTCACTAGTTGCTGTAACTTTAAAATCTTGTGCCACTTTATTAATTGCTTGATGATGAAATGAATTAACTTCTAATTTATTAGTTTTATAACATTTTTCTAAAAATGAATCTTTCTCTATATTAATTAAATGCATGTTTAATTCTTCTTTAGTTGAATGATTTTGAATATCCTGATATAAACTTCCCCCAAAACATACATTGATAGATTGAATTCCTGCACAGATTCCCAAAATTGGTTTATTGGCTTTATGAAATGATTTAATAAGCGAAAAATCTAACTTATCTTCCAAATCATAATTTCCTAAATTGGTTGCTTCTATAAGTTCTTCTCCATAATATTTAGGATTAACATCTATACTTCTACCTGCTACTATTAGTCCATCACATATATTTACTACTGTTTCTAATTGTGTATTTGATGAAACTGGAAACAATAGAACATTTAATTTTTCAAAAATATCTTTAAAATATTTATTTAAACAAAAATTTTGTTTAAAATATTTTTCATTATCAAATTCCTCATACCTTTCAGTTATCGCTAATATCATACTTATTTTCTCCTTTGCTAATTAATGTATTTTATTAAAATTCCAAAATCTCTTTAATCTCATAAAAGTTTGATTTCACCAGGCTTTTATCATAGTAACTATAAATATTGATTTCATTTGTCTTGCTATCAAAAATAAATGTGGCAATTGTTGGATACTGGTCTTTTCCGATTGGTCTATAAATAAATTCACTAGAATCTTTATAAAATTGCAAAATATTTTTTATATCCTCCCTATCACATTTATCTTTTAGCATTTTTAATTTCTCATTCGCATTTTTTAATCTGATAGCTGTACAACCTAGTATATTACTATGATATTTAGCATTTTCGTGTATAATATGATTCGTATGAGCATATCTATCTGTTATTTCAAGTATATCTGTACTATCATATATTTTTTCTACTGAATACGCTTTATTAGTATTCTTATCAATTACATTTAGGCTAAATCCTGTCGCACAATGTATATTTTCTATTTTATTCTTTATTTCTTCTATACTACTACAAAAAATAATATCTCTTAGTATAAACCATGCTGGCACACCTTGTTGATGATATTCAAATGTGTGTATTGTGTTAACACTGATAACGATTCCATTACTGTTCCATCCAAAAGTTGTTCCTTGAGGACTATTGTAAGCAGAGAAATCAAAATAAAACATGTTCTCTTTTTTGTATTTTATTAGTGCCATCTCATCTAATGTTTCTAAACCATCTTCATTATGTCCTGAAATGATTTCATTTTCATTTACTTTTACAATAATATCGGTACATGCTTCATTTCTTTTAAAACCAGAATAACATATATTAAATAAAAAAGTTTCTCTATCAATTCCTAATCCATCTGCTCTTCCATACATTTCTTGTAAGTATTCTGGATATTGCTTATTTATGTTATTTAATACCCTTTCTAATTCTGGTTGATTCCATATTATTTCTTTCTCTTTTTTATCTATTTTATCTTTAAAAATCTCTACAAAATCTAATCCTAATGAATATCCACTTCCTGTCAATTCTTTTATTTTTATTTTCTCCATGTCTTTTTACTCCTTATTGAATCTTTCTTCTAATATTGGGAACAATTTATCATGTATTTCATCATGTTCAACTAGCGTTTTATCCTGATTTTTGACCATCTTTTGAAGCTCTTTATAGGAAACAAATTTCACTTCTGATACTTCTTCTTTTTGTATCGTTACATTTTTTATGTCTATATCTATATTAAGCAAATATACATCTAAAAATTCATTGTCTATGAATCCTTTTTTAGGCCTCTGTTGCTCTTTAACAGTAAATAAATATTCCAATTGTTTGTTATTATCTTTTATTCCTAACTCTTCCTCTAATTCTCTTTTTGCTGCTTGATAACTATTATCTCCTGCACTTAAATGTCCTGAGGCAGAAACTGTCCACATATTAGGATTGCTATCTTTATTCGCACTTCTTTTCTGTAAGATTATTTCTCCCCTACTATTTACTACAAATATGATTGTTCCTCTATGCCAATCACCATCACTATGTACTTTTTCTCTTAATTTAATTTCTCCCTTTTTATTACCATTTTCATCTAGTACATCAAAATATTCCATTTTATAACTCTCCTACAAAAAATATTTTTTGTTTTATATTTCCTTCTTGCTCTAATTGATTGAATACTTCATTGAATTTTTTGTCATGTTCTAGTAATTTATATTCTATATTAGTTAGTCTTTCAAATACTTGTGCATTTGAGGCTAAAAATTTTCTCATTTCAACAAAAGCATCCATAATATTTATACTTACTTGAATTGCTATTTCATTTTTTAGTAGTCCTGAAAGCATTGCTATTCCTTGCTCTGTAAATACATATGGTAGATATTTTTTGCTTCTATATTTATTATCTTCTAATTTTGAGGTGGTCACAAATTGTGACCACATATTTTCTATTTCTTTTTCTGTTAATTTAAAACAAAACTTTTCTGGAAACCTTTGTATATTTCTTTTTACAGTCTGATTTATTTTCTTTGTTTCATAATGATACAACATTGCTACATCACTATCCAACATTACCTGTTTTCCTCTAACTGTAAATATTAAATTTTTTATTTCTTTATTCTCTATTACCATTAATTCATTTTCCATAAACTTGCACATCCTTTTATACTAAACTATATACAGTATAAAACATCAGTTTGTGTTTGTCAATGGTTTTTGTTTATTTTATAATAAATTTTAACTTATAAGGATAGCCATTTGTTATAAGAAATCCAAAATTCTTCTATTGTCTTTAAATCCTTTTCTACAAGCTCAATAGCTGTTTTTGTCATCAATTTTTCTTTGAAAATCTTTTGAACTTTGATGGTATCATGAACTGAATCTTCCCAATTCTTATTTCTAGCTTTTATATTGCAGAATAACTCTCTTATTGTTCCATATGTACTTACCACTTCAATTGCGTCTGCATCAAATACTATTTTGGCTTCTAAAGATGAATTTTCAGTTATTTTTCCTGGTCTACATTTTACAATTTCATTTAATTGATTCTTTAATTCTTGATGTATCTCTAAATTTTCTATAAAGCCTTGCACTTCCTCTAAATTATCATGAAATTGATGCAACCACGCTCCCGCTTCCACTAAAAATGGATTTCCTCCTTCTTTTTCCATGATTTTTTTGGCTATTCTTACTACTCTTTCGCCATGCTCAACATTATGAGCAAAATCTAGCTTTTCATAGAATTCTTTTGCAAATTTAATTATCTCTTCCATTTTTTAATCCTCCATTAATTTTCTTGTTCTTAATAAGCTATCGATATCATCACAAATCATAAAATCTTCCTCTTTTTTTATCAAATAATGATAGGATATTTGTGGTAAATTGGGGTTATCAATTGATACTAATTGAGGTTCAATGGTAAATTGTAAACCTTTTGTAAATTCCCAACTTGTAGTTTCATTAATAAACTTTCTATCTTTACTTAATTGATTGATTTCTTCTCTTGTTAATATTTTATTTTCCTTTTTGGCATCGATTTTAGTAAACGTATGTCCTAAATCTAATGGCATATTATCTGTACTGCTAATAATACAATTTTTTAATCTATGTTGATAAAATATTTCTTGTGATATTTTAAATAGTTCTTGTGAATTTCTTACTTTAGATAATTGATTCCATATTTCCTTGATTGCCTTATTGGTATTTTTAAAATGTTTGATTATTTTCTCATCTTTGCCAAAATATAAGGTTACTGCTATATCTCCTATCATTCCAGTAGGAATATAAACTGGTGAAGCATATACATACAATAAATCATTATTCCAATCTATCCTTTTATCACTCGCCCAATTTTTTTCATTTCTTAAAGAATCAAAAGATATTCTTTGTTCATTACCAGATAATACAGACATGCCTTTAGGAGGTGGTGTATACCAACCTTCTGCTATCATATTATCATTTTGGCTCATTTCTTCTTGCCATTTATGAAAAAAATCTTTTTCTGAAATATTAGGTTTGTTCTCTAATTCTTTTAATGTAACTTCTAATGTTTCAAAAGCTATTTTTCTACCTATGTTAAAATTGTTTTCTATTATGGTCATCTTTTCACACTCTTTTCCTATCTAGTACATACTTTTTTTATTCTTAAATCGAAATATTCTTCTTTATGAAATTAGCAATTTTATTTACCAATACTTCCTCTACAAACTTTTGGTTTGGATGCCAATCATCAATACAATATTGGTTTAAAAATTCTTTACTCTCAGGAAAAAACTCTCCTGTAGTATACAAGTCTAATACTGGAATTGCATATTCTGAGCAAACTTCTTCTATTGCTTCTTTTACATCTTTTAATGTGTAATTATAATGATTCGGTATTCTATCTTCTCCACAACGCAATGGCGTCATAAAAAACAAAAAAGCTTGTGGGTATTTTTCTTTTAGTCCTTTACACAAAATATCTAATGCTCCATATACTGTATTTCCTTCTTTATCCTTTTTATTTCCTAATGGAGAAATTTCAATTTCTTCTCTTCCAAAATCATTCGTTCCGCCAAGCACACTTACTATGTCAGCATTTTCTTCCATATTTTTATAACGAATATACATTGGATTTTCTCCTTCTGCTATTGTACTTCCATTTATTCCATAGTTTCGTACTTCTTCTAAGTTTAATATTTCTTTTAATAACGTGGGATAACTTTTTTTCATTGCCTCTCCTTTTTCATTTAGGTAACCATAGGTAATACTATCCCCCAAACAATTCATTTTCAATTTCTTATCCCCCTTTATAGTAATAATTTATCATAATTTTAACATTTTAACAACATCTTCCATCAAATTTCAAAAGACTTAGATTTCTCTAAGTCTCTCATTTTATTCAATTACTTCCAACGCATCACTATTACCATTTATCCCCTCTAAATTATAATAAGTATTTGGTATATTTCCTACAATTACATTCTCCATTAGCAAAACTTGATTGGTAATCTCTCTCGACATGTTATCAAATGGAGTTAAAATATTCACATTGCATTTCACTTGTAAATATACTCTATGCAAAGTTTGATTAATCCCTTGGGAGCTAAACTCGCTTCTTAAATCAGTTTCTACATCTCCTATGGTAGAAATAGTTATTTTAACACCTGGTCCTCTTCCTGCTAATAATTTAAAACCTGTAAAACTTCCGAATTGCAATTTCAATATGCTCTCTTCCTCTGTTGTCAACCTCTTCTTGGA
This sequence comes from uncultured Clostridium sp., assembly GCA_947426875.1. GTDB lineage: Bacteria > Bacillota > Clostridia > TANB77 > CAG-508 > CAG-269. The sequence continues at coordinate 5,338 of CANEFU010000005.1, read as the reverse complement.
TTTTATTGGCTACATCAGATATAATTTCATTAATAGAAACCACATTTGATTTTATCATAGTAATATTTCCGTTATTATCCTTTTCAATCGAAAACAATTCATCATAAGTATGTTGTTTCATAACATTCGTTGCTTGCTCATTAGAAACTATAGTTGCTATCGATTTTGCTCTATTTTCACATAAAGTATCAAAGATAGGCAACACCGCATCTAAAACAAGTTTTACTGTTGAAAATGCTATGATTAGAACAATTATTATTGTTGCTATTTTCTTAGCTTTGGGGTTTTGCATTCTTTTTCCCGATTGTAGGATTATTTTAGGAATTCTAATTCTTGGTCTAGAATAAATTTTATGCATATGCTATCCCTGTTTTAACATAACGAGGAATAAATAGTTTTTGTCCTGGATTAATTCTATTTTCATCCTCAATTCCATTGGTTCTTACAATATCATCTATGGTACTTCCATATCTTTTAGCAATTTTCCATAGGGTATCACCTTTTTTTACAATATAAAGAATTAAACTATAATCTTGCTCTTCTCTTTCACCATTGGTTTGGATTTCATTCATAATATTCATATTGGTATTTCGATACATATCACTATTCATTACTAAATCTACGTTACTGGTAACCATTCCTCCATCTTGTATAATAAAATCTTGATTGGCCACTTCCATATCTAATCTACTATTTACATTTTCTGCCTCTTCTACTCCGTCAATTGTATATTCAAATGGTATTTTAGAATTTCTTACTTCCATTTGTAACTCTTGGTTTGACAAAATAAAGTTGATTTCTAAACTTCCTGTATATACAATTCTGCTACCCATATTGTCTTGTTTTTCAATCACAGGGTTTACATCTACATCAATTATACTTTTATTTTCAATCCCTTCTACTTCTATTTTTTCTCTAATTTGTTTTATTTCTTTACGAGTTTGTTTATTGGTTATCGTTGTTATTTTCTTTTTGTTAAATTCTAAATTTTCACAAGGGCTATATAAATCTTGAATTAAGTTAATTTGTTTTTCCTCATAGACAATAGCAGATACTCCCATTTCAAGTTCTATATAGATAGAATGCTCTTCTGGCGCATTTGGTTTAATAATCATATTTTTTATTTCATAATCCATATCACAAATATTTTCTTCTGTGACGTTTGGTATATCCACAAATCCAACAACTGGAATTTTGGTATCAATCGAATTAACTCTGTTGTCTTCCGTTAAATACATAATTTTTACTCTTGCTTCTGCTTTTGCTAAAATCTTATTGTAGCTCACTTTTACATCTCTATCTACAATTGCTATGTCTGTTTTTAGTATTTCTGCTAGATTATCAATATTATCAATAGAAATATTGTCTTTGGTATATATTTTGTTTTCTCCCATTCCTACTAAAGAATTTACTCGTAAATCTTCTTTTAACATTTGTATTCCTTCGGCATTTGGTAAATTATTTACAATTTCTACTTCTTCTCTTGCATATATTTTAATATCTATTTCCAAAGTTGCTTTTATTCCTACTTTTCTTCCATTGATGACTTTGCATTCTATCGCTTTTAATTTTGTTTGTATGGTAGCTTCCATTCCCTCTTTCGCATTCGGCACTGGTATTACCTCTGAAAAGTCTAAGCTTGTATTAATTCCTCTTACTTTATCTTCTGTATCATCTGCTAAATACATAATATAAGTATTGATGTTTCCGTCCATTCTGACTTTTTCATCTAATACCTCTTTCTTATAAACACATACGACCCCACTTGTACAAATTGTATTTAAAATATCTGGCTTAGAATCTGGAACTATCATATCTCCTTCTATCATGATGATGTCTTTTTTGGTTGCTATTAATTTATTTACACATAAATTTTCATTTACTGTTTCTAATACCATTGGTTTACCTCCTTATTTTTTTCTTTATAACATGTATATGGGAGGCTAAATCAATTTATGACAAAAACTATTGGTTCATAAACTTTACTATAAAAAATAAGTCGCTACTAATTGAGTAACGACTTGACTTTTTTATAATGTTGTTTTCTTTCTTTTGTTTTCTATGGCTGGTGGTATCAATGGTGAATAAGAATCCCCATCAAAAACTTCAACCTCTACTGTTCTAGTTAATACATCTGTATAACTATAAGTAACATTTCTATCATTTTCTTCATATTTTACAACGAAAATATTTGGATAGGCTTTTTCTATTGTAGCTTCTTTTTCAAAGGCTTTACTTCTTCCTAAAGAACCTTTTACGATTATCTTTTGACCAACTTTTTCTATGATGTCTGTCTTCAAATTTGTTATATCTGTACGACAAATCATGCTATCACCTCTCCCTTAAGCTGGCTTGATTATAGCATTTTTTGCATAAATTGTCAAAAAAAGCAAAGCTTTGTCAATCCTCTGTATCCCTTTGTTTTCAACATGTTTATTGTTTCTTTCAGCTTGTTTTACAGTTGTGTTACAGTTATATTACAAAAATATTAAGTTGGTTGATTTTTACAAATACATTTTATTCTTTTGTCATCTTTCCATTGGCTCCAATTCCACTTACTCCTTTTTCTCCATCTCTTAATTCTTTTGCTATGTCGTCCATTGTAATATATTTATATTTTTCAGTAAATGCTACCTTCTCTGCTATGACTAGTGGGTCCAAAAAATCGATTAATATTCTGGCAGGAGAAGAAGCAAAATTAGCACCTGCTGAAATAATTGCTTCAAAATAACTTTGACAAGCTCCGAGCAAAAATAACTAGATGACTATTTTTTTCTTCATCATATCTTCTTGCTTCTTTTACAGTTTGTATGAAATATTTAGAATTTCTATAATTATAGATATTGTGATAGTCTTTTCCTTTTTTTATCATGCCATCATGCCCTGTTATTACAAGTATATCTGGATTGTATGTTTGCAACAAGCGATATACTACTCTTGGCTGTTTATATTCTGAAATATTTTTTACAATTGCATTTAGTCCTAATTTTTTATAATAATAATAAGATTTTTCACTATATTTTCTATCTCCATCCAAGTGTAGTATTTTTCCTGTTATGATTTTTTCCTTGTTTCTAGCATAAGGACTTACAATTCCAATGCGATATTCTTTCCCTTTTCTTTTGTCTTTTGTCTGTGCTATTTGGCTGTTCATTTTATAATTTAATGTTTGCATTCTTTCTTTTACTATCTGTTTATCTACAATTTCCAAATCTTCTATTTCACTATCTGACTCAATTCTATCAACAATTCCTCTTAATATTGCTATTTCTCCTCGGTTCGTATGGATTATATTTTTTACTACAAATAATATATCTTTTCCATGTGACTTTCTTGCTACAATATCTCCTTTTTTTATTTTTTTCATAGAATCACCTCTGACTTTTGGCTATTATATTCTATGTCAATTTTTGTCGTTTGGTGATTCTTTCTACGACAAAAGGCATCACCCATTACTGGTAATGCCTTCGTCTGACAATTTAAATGCAGTTCGCCCTAATATATCGGGCTAACTCTTTAATAAAATTCTGAATAGCAGTCTGCTTATCCATATCTCCAAAAACTGCCTCATAATCAGAAGGTTTGCACTTCTCTATTCCTTCCTGTATGATGTTTTTGATTCTTTCAGACTGTGTTTGTGGAATATAATCTGGATACTTCTCAACAGCTAAAATTACTTCCACCCGAAGTTCAATATAGCCCTCTTTCCTTTCGTCAATTTCTAATACCTTTAATTCTTCTTCCACTATTTTCACTGTCATTTTTCTTACGCCCTCCTTGTCTCGGAATTTTCTGATATCTTTATTATTATATATCGAAGTTTTCATAATGTCAATTCTTTTTATTTGCTGATTCCTGCTATAACAAAAGGCATTACCTATTATCGGTAATGCCTTCCTTTTCTTTTAATGTCTAAAATGTCTCATTTTTGTAAATACCATTGCAATTCCATATTCATTACATTTATCAATTGAATCTTGGTCCTTGATGGAACCACCTGGTTGAATAATGGCTTTAATTCCTGCTTTGTGTGCTTCTTCTACACAATCAGAGAATGGGAAGAAAGCGTCAGATGCTAATACAGCACCTTCTGTAATTCCTTTCTCGATTAATTCTTCTCCATGTTCGATTGCTTGTTTTGTTGCCCAAATTCTATTTACTTGCCCTGGTCCAATTCCTATTGATTGTTTTCCTTTTCCAATTGCAATTCCATTTGATTTTACATATTTTACAATTTTCCATGTAAATAATAAATCTTCCATTTGTTCTTCTGTCGGTTTTGTATCAGTTACTACTTCACATTCGTCTAATAATTTAGCATCAATCGTTTGAACAATGGCTCCTCCATTTATTTTCTTAATGTCATAAGCATTTTCTCTTTGTTTGGTACGAATACTTGGAATTTCTAATATTCTTACATTTTTCTTTTTCTTTAAAATTTCTAATGCTTCTGGCTCATAAGATGGTGCTACTACCACCTCTAAGAATATTTCCTTCATTTCTTTTGCCATTTTTACATTGACTTCTTCATTGATTACTACAATTCCTCCAAATATAGAAGTCTTATCACTATTAAAGGCTTTTTGCCAAGCTTCGTAAATATCATTTGCACTTCCTACTCCGCATGGATTTCCATGTTTACAAGCAACAACTGTTGGTTCTTCAAATTCCTTTAATAACTCTAAAGCACCATTGGTATCGTTGATATTATTGAAAGATAATTCTTTTCCATTTAATTGTTTTGCTGTTGTTAAAGAACCTTCACATTTTCCAATTTCTTTATACAAAGCTGCTTTTTGATGTGGATTTTCTCCGTAACGCATTTCTTGTACTTTTTCATAAGTTAAGGTTAATTTTTCTGGTAAACTCTCATCTTTTCTTTGCTCTTTTATGTAATTTGCTATCATAGCATCATAATTCGCTGTATGCTCAAATACAGCTTGCATTAATCTAAATTTCGTATCTTTAGATACTTCTCCTTTTTCTTCTAGTTCTTTTAATACTACTTCATAGTCTTCTGGATTGGTAATAACTGTTACGTCTTGGTAATTTTTAGCTGCACTACGAAGCATAGTTGGTCCTCCAATATCTATGTTTTCTACCGCTTCTTCTAAAGTTACTCCTTCTTTTAATATTGTTTGTTTAAATGGATATAAATTTACTACGACAAAGTCTATTGTATCTATTTCTAATTCTTCTAATTGTTTTCTGTGTTCTTCTTTATCTCTTCTAGCAAGAATTCCTGCATGTACTATTGGATGTAGTGTTTTTACTCTTCCATCTAAACACTCTGGAAATCCAGTTAATTCTGATATTTCCATTACTTTGATTCCTTCTT
>CANEFU010000004.1 GCA_947426875.1 uncultured Clostridium sp. | reverse complement strand
GGGATTAATATATTGTTTTAACCCTTCGACATAAGTAGAATTTAGTTTCATTAATTGTCTATATTCTAAAATCTGTCCAATGATTGGGTCTTCTCTTTTTAGTTTTTCTAATACGTCTACATCAGTTGAATAACCACTTTTTGTCTTTTTGATAACGGGTAACTTCATCTTTTCAAAAAGGATTTCTCCTAATTGCTTAGTAGAATTGATATTAAATTCTTCTCCTGCCATTTCATAAATAATTTGTGTTAAACTTTCCAATCGATTGGTTAATTCTTTTCCAAATTGATTTAATTCTTCCTCATCTATATACATTCCATTCCACTGCATTTCTGATAACACTTCAATTGTTGGCATATCAATTTCATAGAATAAATCTACGGCTCCGATTTCTTCTAATTGTTTTAACGTAATTTCTTTAATTTTACTAATAGCATAACTATATAAAGCATATTTTTCTTGTTCCTTTTTATTGCTTTCTGCTTGCTCTGTCTGCATCGTATCAAATAAATTAATTTGCTGTTGCTCCTGACTTCCTCCCATAAATTCATAAACATTTATATTCAAATATTGCTCTATTAATCTATCTATTTCTAATTTGTTATTCGTTGGATTTAAAATATAACTACTAATGGCAATATCATATTCCATTCCTTTTAAATCAATTCCTATTTGTTTCAACAAGATATAGGTTTTCGTTAAATTAATACTAACCTTTTTTATTTCTTCTTTTTCAAAAATCTCCTGAAAAACATTTCTATTCTCTTCTTCTATTTTTAAATGAAATACTTCTTTTGTTTTTTCATTAAAAATAGTTAGTCCCTTTATTTTTTCTTTTATAATTTTTCCTGGATTCGCATCTTCTGTTGTATTGATATAAAATATCATTTGTTTTTGTTCTTCTATTAATTTTATGACTTCCTCTTCTGTTTTATCTACCATTTGGAATAAATCTTCTGCCTCTTCTTTAATTTCTTCTTCTCCTCTTAAAGAAAAACGTTCTATATAGCGATTAAAGTTTAATTCTTTAAATATTTCTAATACTTTTTTCTTATCCCATTCTTCTACTTTAAAATCTTCTAATGTATCCTGTATTGGTACTTCTAAATTAATCGTTCCCAATGTTTTTGATAAAAATGCTAATTCTTTGTTATTTTCTATCTTTTCTTTTTGCTTTCCTTTTAATTCCGCTTCTCCTTTGTCTACTTTTTCATATAGATTTTCAATAGAGCCAAACTTTTGAATTAAAGATAAAGCTGTCTTTTCTCCTACTCCTGGTACACCTGGAATATTATCAGAAGTATCTCCTTGTAAGCCCTTTACATCGATTAATTGCTTTGGCTCTAATCCATACACTTCGATAATTTTTTCTCGATTATATTCATCTGTTTCTGTTTTTCCTCCCTTGGTATGAGGAATTCGTATCGTTACTTTATCAGTTGCCAATTGAAAGGTATCTCTATCTCCTGAAAGAATAGTTACTTCTAATCCTCTCTTTTCTCCATAACGAGATAAAGTCCCTAGCACATCATCTGCTTCATACCCTTCCATTTCTACAATATCAATCTTCATAGCTCTTAATATATCTTTGATAATTGGCATTTGCTCTGCTAATTCCTGTGGCATCCCTTTTCTAGTTGCTTTATATCCTTCGTAAAGTTTATGCCTCGCTGTTGGTGCTTTTAAATCAAAAGCTACCACCATATATTCAGGATGAATATCCTCCAATAATTTAAACAGAATGGCTAAAAAACCATATATAGCATTCGTATAAGTTCCATCCTTTGTCGTTAACATCTTGCTTCCCATAATTCCATAAAAAGCTCTATTCATAATACTATTGCCATCTATTAATACTAATTTATCCAAAACAATTTCCTCCTTTACAAAAAGCAACAAAGAGGGACAGTCTAAAAATGTTTCATATTTATTGTCGCTTTTTGTCGTTTGCCTTTTTCGACATTTTTCTATTTTATTTCTGAAACATTTTTAGACTGTCCCTCTTTGTTCCGTTTTGTTCCTTTTTGTTTTTTGTTTCAGTTTCTGATTGATTATCCATATTCCTAGACTTCCTACTACAAAAACAAAGGTAAATGGTGTTCCATTTCTCCAACCTTCTCCATAAGTTAGGAAGATACTATTAGCAAATTCGCTCATTAAGGCTATTTGTGGTATCCATCTAATATTTTCTGCACTTTGCCACATTAAAAGAGGAAATAACCACATGATATACCATGGCTGAAAATTCGTAATTAACAAGAATAAAAAGGCCATGATAAAATAGTTTGCTTTTTTCATTTCTGTTCGAAGTCGTATTTCTTTTTGGTTGAGTAAAATCACACAAGTAAAGAAATAAATTATTGTAAATCCTCCTAACAAAACATGATTAACAACTGATACTGATAAAGTTGGCTCTTTAAAATATTCTGTTAGGATAATATAAAAACTTTTTGCCAGCTTTTCTTGTTGGGCCAATAAACCACTTAATACTTGTCCGTCTCGTATATAAAGCAAATAGGGGATTACTAAAAACACCAAAAATAAGCAACCATATTGGATACATCTGCCTAATCTCTTGGATGGTTTCTCTTCCCTAAAATAGTAGATAATTATAAATGGTAATATCATAATAGCAAAATATTTTATAGCTGTTGCCATAGCTAGAAAAGCTACACTGACTACCAAGTTTTTCTTTTTTCTTAAAAAATATAATGCTACTAATATGCATAATATCACAAATATATCATTATGCACACAGGCTATTCCCTCAATTAGTATGAAGGGATTTAGCCCATATAATAAAGTAAATAATTTTTTATGTGATATCTTATAAATCAAATAACAATTACCTAAGTGCACTAATACATTTACTAATTTGAAAATCAATAGTCCAAAATCTATACTTCCCAAAGATAAACTTGCTACTAACTGACACATTAGTGTCCAGATTGGTCCATATACAACGGTTGTATCTGCCCAATCGTTATCATATCCTTGCGCTAATACCGTGTCTGTTTGTAGATATTTACTATTATCTGCTTGCTCTACAAATTCTTTTATCGTTGTGTAATAAGGATTTTGATGGTAAGTACTATCTAATCTCCCCACTCCTAAGTAATAAAACACATCGGAAGAGGTAAAGGGTAAAACTGCTACAAATATAACAGCTACTATCGCCATAAATAAAAACATTTTCTTTGTACTTTGGAAGAGTTCCTTCCTCTTTTGTATGATAACAAAATAAAGCACTGCTAATATGGCTAATAGCAAAATATACAATAAAGTTTGTGTCGCTCTACTTACCTGGGCATCATATAAAAATTGATAGTAGGTTCCAAATTGATAAACCGTTTTTTTCTCTACCAAATAGATAATGGATGGGATAGCAAATAAAATACTTACTATCACAAATGCTATTTTTATTATTTTTTTACTTGATTTAATTTTAGTCAATTTCCTTCTCCTTTATATATTGCAAAAATGCCTTTAAGCCTTCTGTTATATCATGATACGTTGTATCAAAATCTCCTGTAAACCATGGGTCTGCAATATTTCTTGGTTTGTTTGAAAAATCTAGTAACCTGTAAATTTTATGCTCTGTATCATTTCCTACTATTTTTTTAATATTCTCAATATTTCTTTCTTCCATGCCTATGATATAATCAAATTCTTCATAATCCTGTTTTGTGATTCTTCTTGCTTTATGATTCCCACATTCTATTCCCTCTTCATTTAGTTTCTTTCTCGTACCATTATGAACAGGATTTCCTATTTCTTCCGCAATTGTTGCCGCTGAATCTATATAAAATTTTTCTTCTATTCCTTCTTTTTTTACCATATCTTTTAATACATATTCTGCCATTGGTGACCTACATATGTTTCCTAAACATACAAATAATACTTTTATCATATTTCCTCCTCTATTTTTTATCTCTTTCTATTTGCTTTTTATATCTATCTTCCTCTGAAAAAACACAACCACAATATTTCTGCCTGTACAAACCTAACTCTCTTGCCTTTTCTTGTCCTTGTCGAAATCCTACTCTAAAATCGCGATACAAAAATTTGACTCCATATTTCTTCGCCATTGATTCCGCTATTTTTACTAATGCTTCATGATTTTGATACGGACTAACCAGTAAAGTAGTTGAAAAACAATCATATCCATTTTCTTTCGCATATTTTGCCGTTTGCTCTAGACGAACTGTATAACAATAGTTTTGGCATCTATTCTCTAAATCATCTATTACTTTTTTACAAAATTCCTTTAATCCATAATTTTCTTCAAAAATAGCCTCTACTCCTATACTGGCAGTATATTCTTTTAAACAATCTCTTCTTGCTTTGTATTCCATGTATGGATGAATGTTAGGATTAAACCAATATACGGTTGGTTCTATTTTCTCTTCTCTTAATGTATCAATACAATACACACTACATGGTGCACAACAGGTATGTAATAATAATTTCATGCTTCCTCCCCCTTACAAAGTAGTTATTCTGGCAAATCGTAACCTAAATGTCGATAAGCTGGTGGCAATGCCTTTCTTCCTCTAAGGGTTCTTGCCACAAACCCAATTTGAATTAAGTATGGCTCATAGACATCTTCTATGGTATCTATTTCTTCTCCTACGCTCACTGCTAAAGCTTCTATTCCTACCGCTCTACCAGCATATTGAACAATCATGGTTTCTAATAATTTTCTATCTACTTCATCTAGCCCTAGCTCGTCAATTTCTAGTTTATTAAGAGCATGTTTCGCTATTTTTAAAGTAATACTTCCATCGCCTAATACAATAGCATAATCTCTTACTCTTTTTAATAATCGATTGGCTATTCTTGGTGTTCCTCTTGACCTCCTTGCAATTTCTTTGGCTGCCTCTTCTTCTATTTCTACTTCTAAAATTTTACTTGACCTTTTTACAATCGTTGTTAAATCCTCTTCCGAATACAATTCCAATCTATGTACAATTCCAAAACGGTCACGTAGTGGAGTTGTTAATGCTCCCGCTTTTGTTGTTGCTCCTATCAATGTAAATTTTGGTAAGTCTAATCGAATTGACCTACTACTAGGTCCTTTTCCTATGATAATGTCTAAGGTATAATCCTCCAAAGCAGGATATAATATTTCTTCTACACTTTTACTTAATCTGTGAATTTCGTCAATAAATAGGACATCAAATTCTGAAAGATTTGTCAATAAAGCAGCTAAATCTCCTGGCTTTTCGATAGCAGGTCCAGAGGTTATTTTGATATTGGAATTCATTTCATTCGAAATAATATTAGATAAAGTAGTTTTTCCTAATCCTGGAGGTCCATATAATAAAACATGGTCTAATGGCTCTCCTCTTTTTTTAGCTGACTCTATATATATTTTCATATTTTCTTTTACTTTATCTTGTCCAATATATTCATCCAATCTTTTTGGTCTTAATGAATTTTCGTATCTTTCTTCTACCTGATTCTCTAAAATAGGAGCTAGTATTCTTTCCTCCTCCATATTTTTCTCCCTTCATTTTAATAAATTATTAATACTAATGGAATTTGATATTTCTAATTCTGTCTTCATATTTTGGTAATAGTCGTTTAATCGGTCTTTCGTTTCTTCGTCAATTGCTTCTCTATTTAGTGCTTCTCCTGTTTGAATATCATACCATTTCTCATCATAATAATACTGGCTTGTGATGATTCTTTCATTGTTTAAACAGACAAAATCTTTATTAGCAAACATATTGGTTCCCAATGAGAAAGTATCTTCTAAATTGCATAAATAAGCTAAAGTTGGTTTAATATCTAGTTTATTAATTGGTTTTTCTATTTGGACAGATTTCATTCCTGGTATTTTAAATCCACATAGTACTCTTGTATAATTTAGCTTCAAGTCTACCTCATTTATTTCTGGATTCGTATATGCTAAAAAGTCTTTTAGTTCTTCGTTATACATATTTAATCCATTATGGTCTCCAAACACTAGAATCGCTGTATTATCATATATCCCTGCACTTTTCATTTCTTGTATGAATACACCAAATGCATAATCTGCATAGTTTATTGCTTCTAAATAATTTCCAAAATAAGTGTTTTTGTACTTTCCTACATCAATACTAATTTTACTTCTATCTTGCAACCCTTCTAAAGTAAATGGTGTATGGGAAGAAGCTGCAACAATGTAAGATAAAAATGGTTCGTCATATGCTTTGCATTTTTGCACGGCTTGTCTATATAATAATTCATCTGATAAATCTCCATTGATATTTTCCGATAAGTCTTCAAATTGCTCTTTCAATACTAATTCATCCAAGTTTAGTCGTCCATATACATTTCCTCGATTCCAAAAGTAAGGATAGTTTCCATGCATATAAGAAGTGTGATAATTCTTTTGATTAAATATTTTAAATAAATCATCATATGTATTCGTGTAATATCTACTAAATGACATTCCATTTTCCATTGGATAAATGGAAGTTATCGTAGAATGTTCTGAATCTGCTGTAGTAGAATAACTTTGCATATGCATATTGGTAAATTCAATATTTTCTTTTAAAAATTGATTTAAATTTGGTGTAATTGGTTTTCCATTTATTTCTTGATTGACAACAAACTCTTGAATTGATTCAAGTTGTAAAAGAATAACATTCTTACCTTCCAAAGCACCTTGTAAAGAATACATTTCTTGTCCATATTGTGTATTATAATTTTCTTTTAATTTTTCATAATCTTGTATCATTTGATTGTATTCTTTATATTTTGTATTTTTTCTCATCGTGAATACATTCTCAATGTCTGATATATGATAGCCAAAAATAGTTGCATCCCCTATTTGTAAGTCTTTATTATAAGATTTCTGTCTTCCTTTTTCTACATAACTTACATCTATTAGACAAAAAACAAAAATTCCAACTAATGCCACAATAGCTTTCACTATCCTCTGTTTCTTGGTAGCCTTGGGTTGTTTTTCTATTTTGACTATCTTTCCAAACCCCAAAACAAGCAATATTAAAATGTCTAAAAAGTATAAAATTTGACTCATCTGCATTACCATTGGTAATGTGCTCATGATTTCTTCTCCATATTGAAGATTCATTATTTGAGCTATTGATAATACACTATTGGAAAATATGTAATATACATGGTCTCCAAATAACAATAAACTAATTAAAAAATCCACAATTACGGTTACCACTATCCTTGCTCGATTTGGCAAAATACTTAAAAAGCATGCCATTACCGCAATAAAATAACTAGTTCCCATCATCATTCCTATGATTGCTTCTATCTCTAGTTTGCCATCTCTTGCTATGGTACTACGATAAAATAAAACTGTTTTTAACAACACTATTATCCCAATTAAAATAACAAACCATACAGAATTAAATACTTTGTTTATTTTTTCTTTTCTTTCCACAAATTGGCTCCTTTTATTGTTATATTTTGTCTATAAAATCTTCTATTATTTTCAACATTTTATCATGATTTTGTGTATACTTTCTAGGCTCGAATTTCTCCACTTGTCCTATTGCTTTTTCTAATTCCTCTACCCTTTGTATCCCAACAATATATCCCTTTTGATTAAAAAGTTCTACAATTTCTGTTTGATGGTTATTTACATGTTCTTGATATTGATGTAATCTGGGAATAGCTATTACTTTTTTCTCTTTCGTAATACTTTGTAAAATAGAAGCGACTCCTCCATGTGTGATAATTAAGTCTGCTTTATTTTGTAATTCTTCTAATTCTTCTTTCGAAACAAAATCCAGTATTTTCATATTTTCAGATGTGTATTTTGTATATCCTGCCTGTATCATTACTTCTTCTTTTATGACTTTATTTTTTATTAATCGGTCTATTTCTTCTAATAGTCGATGAAAACTGTTATTTTGTGTTCCTAATAATACTAAAATCATTAATAAATCGAACCTCCATATATCGCTTTTGGATAGAGCTCAAGCATTTCTTCCCATTGCACAATAAATAAATCTGCTATTGGATAAATGAGTCTTCCCGTTGCTGTTTTTTTATGTGTATTGGCAAATGTTTCTATATAAATTATTTTACTTCTAAATATTTTACCTAAATAACACATTGGTCCAGCTGTATGCGTTCCTGTTGTTACAATTACTTTTGGTCTTATTTTTAAATATAAGTATATTGTTTTTAAACAAAGATAAAAATATTTAAAAATATAAGCAAATATTTTTGCTCTTGTCCCATATGGTAAAAAATATAATTTATCTCCATAAATTGCTTTTAAGTTTTCATTTGCTTTATCTTTTTCCGTTATAATATGATAGTCATATTTTTCAAATAATGGCGACAATTGCATAAGCTCATCCAAGTGTCCCCCTGTGCTTGATATAAATAATACTTTTTTCTTCATTTTTGATATCATTCCTTATTTTTTATATGCCTATTATATCTTTTTTTTGGCTATCTGTCTAGTAAATCACTAAAGATACTAAGAAAACCTTTTCTTCTTTATCACTTTTTATTAAAATATTATTTTTAATTATTATTGCTCTTTTTCTTTCCTTTATGTTATAATAGGTTTAATATAAATTTAAGCAGAGGAGGAATGTATTATGGAAGACAGAAGAAAAAGTGATAGAAGGCAAGAAGATAATAATAAAAAAGAACATATATCTCTTACTTTAAAAGGTTTTATTATTACTTTAGTTGTTTTTATTATTGTCCTATTCGTTGGTGTCTTTTATTTTGTCAAATTTATTCAAAATAACGATTCAGATGAACTTACTTATGAAGAGGAAAATTACATAGATGATGATGATGATGATGAAGGTTATGATTATGAATTAGATGATGAATCAGACATCCTTTTTGAAGACGAATACGAAGATGGTTATGAAACTGAAAATGATTCTGATGATGATGTATCTGTTGAAGAAGATAATACAACAAATGAAACTACTAATGAAACTACTGAATCATAAAAAGATAAAAATAAAGGTTAGATTTTCTAACCTTTATTTTTTTATCTAATATACTCTATGCTCTTGGATGAGCTTTTTTATAAACATTTTTCAATCCTTCATCTTGAAATTGCATATATACTTGTGTAGAAGAAATGTCAGAATGTCCTAACATTGTTTGAATTGCTTTTAAATCTGCTCCATTTTGTAAAAGATGGGTAGCAAAAGAATGTCTTAAAACATGTGGTGTAATATCTTTTGTAATATGAGCTTGCTCTTTATAATATTTTATAATTTTCCAAAAACCTTGTCTTGTTAATCTACTACCATTAATATTAACAAATAAAGCTTTTTCTCCTTCTGTTTTTACTAAAATATCTCTTGCTTCTTCTACATATTCTCTTAGTGCTTTTAATGACATGGTTCCTAATGGTATGTTACGTTGTTTATTGGTATGTTTACAAGTTACATATCCTTCTTCTAAATTCACATCATCTATATCTAAAGAAATAATTTCTGTTACTCTCATTCCTGTTGCATAAGCAAATTCAAGCATAGCTTTATCACGAATTCCTTTTAAATCAACATCTTTTGGTTGGTCTAATAATAATTCTACTTCTTTCGATGTTAATACACTTGGAATTCTTTTTTCAATCTTTGGAGATTGAATTTTTTCTGTTGGGTCTACTTTTACTTTTCTATTTTTTAATACGAATTGATAAAAAGAACGGATTGATGCAATACATCTTGATATACTAGAAGCTTTTTTTCCTTCTTCTTGTAATTCTCTAATATAGTCTTTAATGTCATCTTCCTTTACTCTATTATAATGAAGCTCGCATGCTTCTAAATATCTTTTGAATTGTTTTAAGTCTCTCTTATAAGATTGTAATGTGTTTTCTGATAACTTTCTATCATTTTCCAAAAAATTAAAAAAATACTTTAATTGTCTTTCCATTTATTTCCCCTACCTCTTGTTATAATTTAAAAAATTCTATTTACATAAACTATATATGTTATATCAAACAATTTCAAAATTGTAAATACATTTTTGAATATTTTTAAAAATATTTTATTAAACTTTTTAAAATATTCATTGAAAAAAAGATTTCTATTACAGATGACACGATTAAAAGTAGCAACATAATAAAAGAAAAAATGGTATGTCTTACTACTTCTATTTTCACATTTTCTTTATTCCTATCTTTTATAATAGACTTATATAGTTTAAATCCGCTTACTGCCAATGCTAACATAACTGGTATAAATAAAATATTTTGTAATAAAAGTAAAATTAGTACAAACCATATTCCTTGTGGTAATCCCATAAGACTAATACAAACAGCTATAGTATATCCTAAACAAAAGCCTCTATATAATACCATTCCAAAAACAACTGGTATTCCTATTACCGTTGTTCCAAAAAACCACAGAACAATAGCTAATAATATATTTTGCCCTATACTATTTTTTAGCAACTCCATATGATTTAAACTCTCTATTTGTTTCATTTTATCGATAAAATGATTCATATAGGTTGTCATTTCTAACTTCTGTGCTTCTTGTGCATAATTAACAAAAAGAACACCTAAGAATATTCCTATTACAAACAATAGCGCTACCAACATGTATTCCTTTTTGTTATTCCTAACGTGCTCTTTTATAATTTCTAATATCTTTATTCGTTTGTTTTTTTTCATAAAATTTCTCCTTATCTTTATACATAATGTGTATTCAATAAGGAGTTTTTTAGAACTATTTTGTTTCTACTTTTCCGTAGTTTCCTCCCCCTCCGGAGTGAATTTGCATTTTTCCTTCTCTTGCTTTTACAATATAATTAGCTACTTTCTCTCCCACTACTGATTCAATATCATCTTTGGATAATTTGTGTAGGATATTCATTTCTGTTTCAAAGGTATTTAGTAATTTTTCTATTGTTTTTCCTCCTACCCCTGGAATAAATCCAAGTGGTACTTGATAGATATATGGTGGTCTATTTTTAGGACTTTGTGTTTCTTTTTTATCTTTGATTAATTCTATTCTATCAAACACACCAAATGTCACATTTTTTCCGCCACACATTGGGCACTTTTCAACTGGTTCTTTTGTTTCTATCGCTTCTTCACAATCATCACAGTAAGTTCTATGATATTTTCCTAATTTAGGGTCTAATCCGTAATTGGCAAGTACTTTTCTTCCCCCTTCATTTTTTAATGCCATAACAATTTCTTTAAAAGATATATCTTCTACTTGCATTTTATTGTATTCCCTTGCAATTTTTGGCAAGGAATGGGCATCTGAATTGGTTACAAAAGTCCTACTTTCTAATTCTGAGATAGTATCTGCTAAATAGGTATCTGAACTTAAGCCCAATTCAATAGCAAATATTTTATCAAACTTTTCTTTAAATATTGCTTCCAATCGGTCAGTACAATTTCCATAATAGCTTTTATGTGGTGTGAAAACATGGGCTGGAATTAATATCCCATTGTATCTTTCTACCATATCAATCAAATCATAGCCTGATAAATCTGACCTTTGGGTACTTAACGTAATATTTTTCAAATGATGGCTCAATTCATTAGAAAAACCTTTGATATCTTTTAAATGTGGAAAAAAGCATACATTGTGTGCACTTCCGCATTTTCCATTTCTTCCTTTTTCTGAAGTTTCTACTTCACTTCCTAACAAAATACATACTTTATCTTTATAGATAATGCCCCCATCTTCTAATTCATAAGCATCCCCTGTTTTTAAAAAGTTTTCAATATCCTCTATAACATATGGTGATGCACAATCTATAATTCCTACTACATTAATTCCTTTTCTATCAGCACACTCTTTTGCAATATTAGCAAAATTTAATGACCTTGCTGCAGTTATTTTGATTGGCTTTCCTTTTTCACTTCTTCCTATGTGCACATGTAAATCCGCAAATACTTCGTACATCTTTAACTTCCTTTCTCTCAAAACTTGCTAACTTGCTAAAAAAACCATTGCCAAAAAAACCGGGTTTTTTTGGCAAGTTTTTTGGCAAGCTTTTGGCAGGCAAGTTGAATTTCTTTATTCTATTTCATCTGCTCCCACTTTGGAAGCATCTTTTATATGTGCCATAATCTTTCTAGTTGTTTCTTCACTAAATAGTGGTCTGTTTGCTTCTTCCACTTGGTTAAACATTTCTTCTGCTATTCCTTCATTTTGTTCTGCAATTAATTTATCTATTTTGGGTTCAAATTCATAAACCACTTTTTGAATAAATTTAGTTAATTCTTCTGTCTCATTATATGTTTTAACTAATCGTCTTAAAGCTGACATATGAACTACATCATTCATTTGTATTTTTTCCATAAAATGAATAAATTCTATAAAAGTATTCATATAGCGATTATATTCTGACTTTAAATTTCTATGTTCTAGTAAAACTAACGCTTCATCTGGTTTAAATCCTATTCTTTCTGGTCTATCTAATAACATTCCTCCAAATTGGTCTACTAATTCTAATATATCACTTTCTCTCTCTCTTGGATTGCTATTACTATATCGATTTATTTCTTCACATATTTTGCAAAATCTCTTTCCAAATCCCATTTCTCTTAAATAGTTTGCTCCTTCTTTTGCATAGGTGTGAATTTTATCAATATCTTGTGCATTATCAATTTTTTTACAGTTGCATAATAAACATGCTGTTAATACCATGTTTTTATCTACTTCAATTTTAGAATAGTTTAAAAATAACCTTGCAATTTCTGTTTTAAATATAACAGATTTATCAAAAAATACTTTTGCTTTTTTGGATAAATAGTAGGTTATTTCCATTTTTGAGTCTAAATTTTCTTCTTCTAATATATAATCTGCAAAGGTATTCATTTAATTCCCCCCTATTTTTTATTATAAAGGAAGCGACAAAATTTTTCAATATTTTACTCTCATGTCATAAAAATGTAATATTGCTCATTTGATTGCTTACACGGTATTTCAAAAATAATATACTATCCCCCTAGCGTAACAACTTTAGATGAGTGTAACTTATATTTTTTCAATCGCATTTCTAGCTAACTCATCACAACGGTTATTATATTCGTTGTCACTATGTCCTTTTACTTTTTTAAATTTAACTTGATGTGTTTTTGTTAAACGATATAATTCTTGCCAAAGCTCTTTGTTTTTCACAGGTTCTTTTCCTGATGTTTTCCAATTATTTTTTATCCAATTATAAATCCATCCTTGCTCAAAAGCATTCACAACATAAGCACTATCACTATACAATTCTACTTCACATGGATACTTTAGTAATTTCAATCCTTCTATCACTGCTGTAAGCTCCATTACATTATTGGTAGTATCTTTTTTTCCACCAGATATCTCTTTTTTATTTTCTTGATACATCAAAACAGCGCCCCATCCTCCTGGTCCTGGGTTTCCTGAACAAGCTCCATCTGTATAAATTATAACTTTTTCCATAAAACTATCCTTTCCATTTGTTTTTTTGCTCATTTTATGATACTATTATAGCATAAATAAAAAAAGTTACAAGAAGGGATTTCTATGAGCAAAGTTTTAGGTATTGTTGCCGAATACAATCCTTTTCATAATGGTCATTTATACCATTTAGAAAAGTCAAAAAAAGATACGAATTCTAATTATACAGTTGCCATCATGAGTGGGAACTTTACACAGCGTGGCAGTACCTCTTTAATTGATAAATGGTCAAAAGCAGAAGTAGCCATTCAATGTGGCGTTGATTTAGTTATTGAGTTACCTGTTTTATATGCCATTTCTAGTGCTGAAAACTTTGCAGAAGGTGCCATTAAAATTCTTGATTCTTTGAAAGTAGTGGATTCTATTTCATTTGGTGCCGAAACGGCTGATATTGAAATTTTGGATAAATGTGCAGATGTCTTATTACATGAACCAAGAGGCTATAAAACTTTATTATCCCATGAATTAAAAAAAGGCCTTTCCTATCCAAAAGCCCGTGAAAACGCTTTAATGATGTATTTAAATGATATCCGAAAATTTGCTAATGTCCTTTCTTCTCCTAATAATATTTTAGGAATTGAATATTTAAAGGCTCTAAAAAAATTGAAAAGTAATATACAACCAGTTGCTATTCCAAGGTATGAAGCTGGTTATAATGACTTAACTTATACGGGAAACATTGCTAGTAGTACAGCTATTCGAAACATAATTAAAAATAATGGTTTTCATGCTTTACAAAATCTTATGCCAGCTCCTAGCTATGCTACTTTAGTACAAAATATTAAAGCTGGACATATTGTGCCTGACATCTCTGTCTTTGATAAAGAAATTATCTATATGTTAAGAAAAATGACTACTTCTGAAATTGCAGAATTACCAGATGTTTCAGAAGGTTTAGAATTTGCTATTAAAAATGCTGCTAATTCTTGTAATAGCATTATTGAATTTTTAGACATTATCAAATCTAAAAGATATACAACCACTCGACTTCAACGAATTCTTTTATATGCCTTGCTAGGTATTACTAAAAAAGATATGGCTTTTTCTAAAAAATTTCAGCCTTACGTTAGAGTTTTGGGATTGAATAAAAAAGGTAAATTTTTAATTTCTGAAATTGCAAAAGCAAACCCTAAGCTTGAAATTATTACGTCTGTAAAGCGCTTTACAGATGATAATGCTAATAAAAATTTGAAAACTGTACTAGATAAGGATATTTGGGCTACTAATGTTTATACCCTTGGTTATGAAGAAGATTCTTTGAATAATTTAGATTTTACTAAAAAAATTGTAACACTATAAAAATAATCTGTTATGCAATAGACATAACAGATTATTTTTACTTTTGTTTTTATTCACCAAATACAGCAATATAATCTTTTTTAAATTTTTCAATTCCAACATCTGTTAAAGGATGTTTCATACATTGCTCTATTACCTTATAAGGAACAGTTGCAATATCTGCACCAGCTAATGCACAATCAATTACATGAATTGGATTACGTACACTTGCACAGATAATTTCTGTTTCAATATTTTGTGCTTTAAATATATTAGAAATTGTTTTTATTAAATCAATTCCAGGAGTTGCAATATCATCTAATCTTCCTAAAAATGGTGAAACATAAGTAGCTCCAGCTCTTGCAGCAAACAAAGCTTGTGTAGCATTAAAAATAAGAGTTACATTAGTTTTAATGCCTTCTTTTGCTAGCACTTTAACAGCTTTAAGTCCTTCTTCTGTCATCGGAATTTTAACTACCATATTAGGGTGTATGGCAGCAATTTCTCTTCCTTCTTTTATCATATCCTCAGCAGTTGTTGTCGTTGCTTTTACTTCTCCACTAATTGCTCCATCTACAATAGATGTAATTTCTTTTATTACTTCTTTGAAATCACGACCTTCTTTTGCTATTAATGATGGATTTGTAGTAACACCACAGATAATTCCCATGTCATTTGCTTTTTTAATTTCTTCTACATTTGCAGTATCAATAAAAAATTTCATTTTTAACCTCCCTTTATTTTTTATTACTATTAACAGTATCTACATTTTAACATACTTTTGATAAAATGTGTATGAATTACTATAATTTTTTAGAAATTTACTTTATATTGCATATATTTTTCACATAAATTTAAAGTATTTCTATTGTTTATTTTACTTTTAGGTATTAAAAAAATCTCCTTATCTTGATTTAAGACAAATAAATAGTCAATATTAGTATCAACTAATGTTTTATAAGTAGTTCCTTTTGTTCCTCCATAACTTCTTAATGCTACTTGATAGTTTCCATTTCTTCTTTTACATCCTGTTGCTTTCACTTGTACACTTTCAAGTTTGCCATCTTTTTCAATTACTAAATCATAATCTTGGGTATCATTTAACGGAATAGATACTGTATAACCATTTACTGAAAAATATGCAATTGCTATCCCTAATCCAGAATTTCCTTTTTCTCTATTCGTAGAAAATTTCATTTTCGCCCCTTCTTTCAAATATTTGGTCGCTGTTGTTGTAAAAAATAAAATACGAAGTAAATCGTATTTTATGGTGGGCAGGGAAGGATTCGAACCTTCGTACTCAAATGAGAACAGATTTCTTACTACTATAGTTTTCACTACCATTTATAAAATGTTTGTAGTCTGGACTTTCTCTTTATCTTTTTCAAGATACCAGGTATAAAGTCTCTACACTCGAAAATTTCTTTTCTAGCTCGGGATTGCCATCAGCCTAACTGTTAAGGTTTCCCCGAATTAGCCCGGAGTTCATCACATAATCACTTATGTGAGCTGCAAGTTTAGGTTTTGATTTAACCAAAGACCACAGTCTGCCGCCTTTAGCCACTCGGCCACCTACCCAAATCATATAAAATTAAGAATGGTGCTCCCTCAAGGATTCGAACCTTGGACCCACCGGTTATGAGCCGGTTGCTCTGACCAACTGAGCTAAGGGAGCATGCTCCTTGTGTTTAGCACAAGTAAAAGTATAAACTATTTTATAGTAAAAGTCAATACTTTTCTCAAAAAATTTCTCTATAATTTGTAACTAATTTTGCTCCTTGTTGAATTAATCGATTCGTTCCAACAGAATTCAAGGAATTAATATTCCCTGGCACTACATATACGTCTCTTCCCTGCTCAAGAGCAAAATCTACCGTAATCAAAGTACCACTCTTTTCTTTTGCTTCAACAACAAGAATTCCTTCGCTCATTCCACTAATAATTCTATTTCTTGCTGGAAAATTCTTTTTATCTGGTTTGGTGCCAAGTGGATATTCTGATAAAATGATTCCTCCTTTTTCTATTATTTGATTGGCTAAACATTCATTTTCTTTTGGATATATCCTATTTAAACCATTTCCTACAACAGCAATTGTTTTTCCACAGTTCTGTTTCTTATCCACATGTGGATAACTATCAACTTGTGGATTGTTTTCCTCTTTTTGTGCACAAATAGCTCCTATATGTGCATAACTATCCACACCTTTAGCTAATCCGCTAATAATATTCATACCCTTTTTGGCTAACTGGTAAGCAAAATATTTAGCTGCACTTTTCCCATATTCAGATGCTTCTCTACATCCTACTACTCCTATAGCTTGCTGGTTTAAAATACTTTTATTTCCTCTATAATATAAGCTAATTGGCGGGTCATAAATCTCCTTTAACATAACAGGATATTCCTCATCATAAAAAGAAATCATTCCAATTTTATTCGTTCGCATATATTCTATGTGTTTTTCCACACTAGCTTTAATATTGCTATCTAATATATTCTTAATACTCTTTTCCCCTATTCCTTTTATATTAGATAACTCTCTTTCTGTTAATTCATAGATTATCTCTGGATTCTTGTATTCTTTTACTAATATTTCTTTTTTCTTGCTTCCTAAGTTGGGTATTAAGGATAGCCAAATCCAATATTTTTTCTTCTCTAAATCGTCCATTTTTCCTTCTTTCTTTGTTTTTTATAATCAATAAAAAGGACATTATCAATAATAATGCCCCCAAAATTATATTTTATTTTATTCCTAGTTTGTGTCTATTTCTTGTCTAAAATGTTGAGTTTTCGTTATTCTGTTCTTTTGCTGCCTTTATTACATTATTCATTAACATAGCTATTGTCATTGGTCCTACTCCTCCTGGTACTGGTGTAATATAGCTTGCTATCTTTTCTACTTCTTCAAAATCAACATCTCCTACTAGTTTACCTTCTTCATTGCGATTAATTCCCACATCGATTACTACTGCCCCTTCTTTTACCATATCTTTTGTTACAAAGTTAGCTTTTCCTATAGCCGCAATTAATATATCCGCCCTTTTGGTATGCTCTTTTAAGTCAGTTGTTCTTGAATGGCAAATCGTAACGGTTGCATTTTTAGCTAAACAACATTGAGATAATGGTTTTCCTACAATATTACTTCTTCCTAAAATGACTACATTTTTTCCTGTCAAATCAATATTATATTCTTCAAACATTTTTATAACACCATAAGGAGTACAAGATATGAAGGTATCTCCTCCCATAACCAATTTTCCTACACTAGATGGCGTAAATCCATCTACATCTTTTCGATAAGAAATGGCTTTAAAAGCTTGGTTTATATCTAAATGTCGTGGTAAAGGACTTTGCAATAAGATTCCATTTACTTCTTTCCTATTATTTAATTTTTGTATTAGGTTATTTAACTCTTCTTGCGTAATTGTTTCTTCTAATAGATGTTCTTCATATGCTACTCCTATCTGGTCACATGCTTTACTTTTACTTTTTACATAGACTTTTGAGGCTGGATTATTTCCAACCATAATTACCGCTAATTTAGGATTAATTCCCTGTTTCTTTATTTCTTCACATTCTACTTTTAATTCTTCTCTTATTTTTTTTGCTAATTTTTTTCCATCTATTATTGTCGCCATTTTTACTTCTCCTTTACATCATCATTTTATATTCTATATCTTCCATAAATTGCATTCTTTTATTTTACTATATCTTATTATATTTTATTTAATTTTGCAATACTTATAAAATATACCTTCTAAATGAATTACTTTATTTTATTGACTTCAATTTTATTTATGTATATTTTTATATAACTTCTTTATGGTTGAC
>CANEFU010000003.1 GCA_947426875.1 uncultured Clostridium sp. | reverse complement strand
TGGAAGTATAGAGAGTCAATCTACCCATCCTATTAGCAAAGCTTTTAAGGATTATTTAAAAGAAAATAAATTGGAAACGTTAGCTGTAGAAGATTTTGAAAATATAGCTGGTTATGGTATAGTCGGAAAATTAAAAAATCAAGAATTGATTTTAGGAAGTTCTAAAATTCTTTCTCAATATGGTATTAAAAATAGTTATTTAGAAGATGAAAAAAGTTTAGCAAAAGAAGGCAATAGTATTATATATGTGGTAGAAAATAAAGAAATCATTGCTCTTATTGGTGTAAATGACCTGGTAAGAGATAATGCAAAAGATATGATATCTCATTTGTCTAAAAATAAAATTGATACAATTATGCTAACAGGGGATAACCAAGAAACAGCAGAAAAGATTGCTAAAGATATTGGTATTACAAAGGTAATCGCTAATGTTTTACCTTCTGAAAAAGCCTCTATGATTCAAAAATTGAAACAAGAGAATCGATTCGTTATGATGTGCGGAGATGATATCAATGATAGTCCTGCTTTGGCTAGTTCTGATATCGGTGTAAGTGTGAATAGCGGAACTGATATTGCTATGGATTCTTCTGATGTTATTTTAACTAAAAATGATTTGTTTTGTATTATCAATTTAATTCATATTAGTAAGAGAACCATTCGAAATATTAAACAAAATTTATTTTGGGCTTTTTTCTATAATAGTTTAATGATTCCTATTGCTATGGGCTTATTGCAACCGATTGGTATTGTGATTAATCCTATGATTGCTAGTTTGGCTATGGTGATTAGTAGTTTTACGGTTATTTTAAATGCTTTACGTTTGAAAAGAATATAAAAAAGATGATATTGAAAGTATATAAGGAGTAAAATTATGAGTGATACACTGGGAAAAATAGGAAACAAAAAACATGATTCTATGTTTGCCAAAAATAGTGATAGAGAATATGATGAACCGCAAATAATGGTATTTATAGATGGTAAGCAAAATACTGATAAAAAGTTAAAAACAACTTATATAGAGATAGAGCAAGTAGAACATACGCATGCTATATTAATTTCCAAGCCTATTTGGATGTGGGGTGCAGAAATGGGCGTTAATGATTGTGGTGTATGCATTGGAAATGAAGCCATAAATACAAAAACTTCTAAAGATAATAAGAAATCTTTAATTGGTATGGATTTCGTAAGACTAGGACTTGAAAGAGCCTCATCAGCAAAAGAAGCTTTAAACGTAATGATTGAATTATTACAAAAATATGGACAAGGCGGAAATTGCGGATACAATAAAGAGTCTTATTATGATAATTCATTTTTAATTATGGATAAACATACATTATATATTTTAGAAACTGTAGGGAAAAATTATGCTGTAAAAGAGAAAAAAACGGCAAGCATATCAAATTGCTTATCAATTTCAAATGCAGATATTTATAGTGATGTTAAAAACTTTAAAAAGAAATATACAGATATACCTAAAAAGAACGCAAATATTAGAAAAAAAATAACGTATAAACAACTTATATATTCTAAAAATGAGGAAGATTTATTTAAAATTATGAGAACACATTCTAAAAAAGATAATTGCAGTATTTGTATGCATGGAGAATATGAAAGTACTAATTCCATGGTAGTTATATTAAAAGACAAACCTATAATCTATTTTACAGG
This sequence comes from uncultured Clostridium sp., assembly GCA_947426875.1. Lineage (GTDB taxonomy): Bacteria > Bacillota > Clostridia > TANB77 > CAG-508 > CAG-269. Next base: position 17,467 of record CANEFU010000003.1, on the reverse strand, counting down.
TTGTCCAAATCCTTGTAAGTCAAACTATATAAAATATATATTTGGCGAAGATTTAATATATCCTATCGTAAGTGAAGAAAATCAAGATAATTGTGATTTTTGGAAGGGTAAAAGATATACTAATTTTAAGTAAAATTACACAAGAAATGAATTTTTAGAGGATGTTTGACATATACTAAAAAAAGTAGTATTAAAAAGTTTTAAAAATGTAGCTTTAGAATAGTTTGAATATAAGTAAAAAAATAGATTTTAGATGTTAAAACTGGGAAAACAGTTTTTATATCTAAAATCTCTGTAAATGGTGCGCCATAGAGGAGTCGAACCTCCGACCATCAGATTAAGAGTCTGCTGCTCTACCAACTGAGCTAATGGCGCATATATTATTTGAAACTTTTTTTATTATAGTACCTTTTTATTGAGTTGTCAAGAGTTTAAGAAGATTTTAAAAACGAGCCTAAATTTTTATTAGGCTCGCTTATTTTATTCTGTTTGTGTTGTTGTAGCTTCTGGGTTAGTTTCTACTGGTTTTGTTTCTGTTGTAGTTCCTCCAGAAGGCGTAGTTGTTGATGGTTCTGGCGTTGGTGTTGATGGCGCCGGTGTAACAGGTGTTGGATTAGGAGTTGTTTGTTCTCCTCCTTTTCCTCCTCTTACTACAATTCTTGCCATAGCATCATAAGTATCTCTTGAAAGCAATGTTGTTGATATTACTTTTCCATTTAACATTTTTGTTATATAAGTTTCTGTTTTTAATCCATTTGCTCCTTTTTGTCTTACTTTTTCTTTTCCTGCAGGTAATGTTCCATCTTCTTCGTATTTTGTTGTAAATGGAATAGATGCTATTGTTTTTGTCTTAAAACTGAAAGTATATTCATTTTCTTCTTTGATTCCATATATAGATACCGTAGCGATTCCATTTTTTGCACTTGCTACAATTTTTACAGGATATTTTCTGGTATTTTTAAATTTAAAATCGGTCATTCCGTATACAACAGTTGCATCTCTTCCTGCTGGTAAATAAGAAGTAACAAATTGATGATTTCTTCTTTCTACTGTTTCTAAGTTAGCCATTAAAACCGTGTTATATAAAGTAGAAGATATTTGGCAAATTCCTCCGCCTATTCCGTCTACTACTTCTCCTCCTTCATAGACTTTTCCGTTTCGATATCCTGCTGCAAGTGTTCTAGGTCCTAAAGCTTTGTTATAAGAAAAAGTTTCTCCTGCTAATACTACTTTTCCATTTATTTTTTGGCAAGCAATTACTAAATTGGTGGTTCTGTTCGTATCACTTACATCATATCTAGTTGTAAAAGTTGAAATACGGTCTGGAAATGCTTCTGAACCAATTTGGTCAATTGTTACTTTTGGCTTTGTTATGGTTAGCTTAATTACATATTCTTCTTTTTCTTCTTTTAATAGTTCTCTAGCCGCTTCTACATCAAAATCAATTCCTTCTACTTCTGGATAAATCGTAAATGGATTTTTAGTATAATAAGCATCTTTTGCTTCTGTATACACTTCTTCATGTATTTTATCAATGTCAATTGGTTCTGGTTCCTTTTGCTCCACTGGTATTTCAATATAGTCTTCGCCACTATTTACGTCTTGTAAATTATTTTTCACTTTTGTTAATAATTCTTCTATATTAATTGCTATTCCTGCTTTTCCTTTTGTAATTACCAATTCATCTTCTTCAATTGCATAACTAGAATCAATAATAACTCCTGGTAAATTAACACCAATATCTTCTATGGTTTGTTTGGCAACGTCTTCGTTTAAAGCCATATTAACATTTACATTTTTCTTTCCGATTAAAGTAAATAAAATATTATAATTATTGATGAAGATATTATCTCCCTTTCCTAGGCAATAAGCTTCTTCAACTGCTTTTTCTATTTCGTAATTAACTTCCATTAAAGTTGGATTTAATGTTGTTTCGTAATCCTGATATTGGATTCCAATCTCTTTTTCTTTTTTCTCTTCATAAATGTTATTTATTTTCTCTTTTGCTTCTTCTTTTGACAAGCCTGAAACATCTATTCCTGAAATAGATACTCCACTAATTATTTTTTCATTATTAATATTCACGATAGCAAAAATAGTAGAACAAAAAATGGCAATTATCATGATAATTGCTATTGCTATAGGAATTACCCATTTCTTTTTTTTCGTTTCGCTCATGTTCTTGACTGTTTTTTCGACTTTTTTTGGTTTTTCTTTTGCTTTTTCAAATTTCTGTTCTTTTACTTCCTTTTTTTCTTCTATTTCTACCTCTTCTTTTTGGTTGTTTGTTTCTTCTTGCTCTTTCATTTCTTTTTCCTCCAAGTCTTCTTTTACAAAACCTTTCATAACCTTATTTCCCCTTATTTATTATTCTCTTTAATATTATCACAAACAATCTTTTTTGACAACTATCTTTTCTATAATTATTTATTTCATACTATGTTTTTAATTTCTTATTATTCCTTTTAGACAAAATGTTCAATTTTTTTGAAGATTTTTTAAAAAAATACTTGAACATTGTAAAAATTAATATTATAATGTTGGTAGCAAAAGATAAATAAGGAGAGAAATGGCATGGAGCTTACAAAGAATATTTTTTTCAATACGGATAAATTAGTTGAAAATAGTAAAGTAAAAATATCATATACAGGAAAATTGTTTCAAGATGCTTCTGAGGAAGTTTCTATTCATTATGGATTTGGACTTAACTGGGATAATGTTAATGATATAGAAATGAAAAAAACAGATTTAGGATTTCAAGCAGAAATAGATTTGTGTGAAGGAGACACTTTTAATTTTTGTTTTAAAAATGGAGATGATTGTTGGGATAATAACGATGGTCAAAACTATATCTTCCCACTAGAAAAAGTACAAAATGAACTAATTGTTTTAGAAGATGAACCAGTTTCTTTAGGTTCTGCTAGAAAATTAAGAAAATCTTATTTGTGGAGTAAAAAAGTACGTTTAGCTGTTTATAAGCTTATTACTTATCTTCCAAAAATAATTTCTGGAAATTATAAGAGAAAATTAACGGATAATCAAAATTAGAAATTACTGAAAAGTTATCTAAGTTGCCAAAGATTCCGGGTTTAAATGGCAAGTTTTATTTTAAAACTTGCCATTTAAACCCGGAATCTTTGGCAACTTCGACTTTGGAACTTTAAAAGCTTATGTAATCGCCCATCCTCCATTAATTGAGATGATTTGTCCTGTTGTATAATTATCTTCTATTAACCATTTTATACATTTTGCAATATCTTCTGCTTGTCCTATTCTTTCTAACGGTATTTCTTCTTCTATCTCTTTTAATTCTTCTTGTGTAAATTGGCAATTCATTTTTGTATCAATGATTCCTGGTGCAATAGCATTTACTCTAATATTGGATGGTCCTAATTCTTTTGCTAGTGCTTTTGTCATTCCATTCATTCCTGCTTTTGAAATAGAGTATAATACCTCTAAAGAAGCTCCAACAATTCCCCATATAGAAGATATATTGATAATACATCCTTCTTTATGATGTACCATATTAGGAATTACTTCTTGTGACATAACAAAAGCAGAATATAAATTAGTATTTATGATTTTATTCCAGTCCTCATCTGTTTCATCTGTAAACATTTTATATTCACTAATTCCCGTATTATTGATTAAAATATCGATTTTATCATACTTTTCCAAAGCAAATTGTACTAAAGTTTTTGCTCCTTCCCTTTTCGATATATCTGCTTTTACAATATCAATTTCTATGTTTTCTTTTTGCAATTCTTCTTTCAATTCATAGGCTTCTTTTTCTGACTGATTATAGTTTGCTATTACTTTTATTTGACTTCTGGCTAATTGTTTTGCTACTTCTCTCCCGATTCCTCGAGATGCTCCTGTTACTATGGCAATTTTGTTCATTTTTTCGATTCCCCTTCCTAAGAATTAATTATTCACTTTATTCTAATTTCATCTTTTCTTTTAACTATAACTATTATACTGAGTTTTTCCTTGAATTTCAATATTTTTAATCGTTTTTGTTCCCTGTTTGAAAAAATAAGAAAAATGTATTATAATTAAAATAACTTTATGAGATATCGAAAAGAAAAGGAGGGATTTTTATGAATCAGTTAAGCAAAATATTTCTAGTTATAATCATTTTATTAACCATAGCATTAGGGGTTATGACTTATTATTATTTTTATATGAGGGAAGGTTATTTGTCTGCTGTTGATGAATTAATGAAAACAAATGATGCTATCGAGCAAAAAGGTTATGAGCTTGATACGGAAGATGAAGGAAAAACTTATGTATTGAAAGAATTAGATGGGGATTTCTTGTTTTCCGAAGAAGGCAAATAACTATTAGTTTAATATCTGGTCGAAAGTAGAAACAAATTACATTTTGTAGGAGAAATTAATTATGAAAAAGGAAGAAGATAAGTCTACACAGTTAGAAAAAAGGTCTATTGAAGAATTATTAACTGATTTAAGGAAAGAAAAAAATTGGAGCTATATCGATGTTGTCCAAGCACTCAGTAAAATGAATGTTTTTGTCGATGAAAAAATGATAAAAAAATGGGAAATTGGTCTAGAATATCCAGATACTAATACCTTGTATAAATTGTCAGAATTATATCTTATTCCTGCTACTGACTTTGTCACGGCGAAAAATAATAGTTATACAAAAGGTTCTCAAGCGATTCATAAGACTTTTATAAAATGGTTTTGCTATATAACCGGTTTTTCCATAAAAGTATGTTATATCTTTTTTTATTTTTTCTTGTATGCAGCTTTTATAGGAGCTTTTCTATTTTTCATTAGTAAATGTAGTGAAGTTCTTACATAAAGACGACATATATAAATTTATAGAAATACATTTCAATAGAACTCATTCCTTAAAATTTGGAAAATAAAGCAAAATATGTTATAATTAAAGTAACTTTTATGAGATATACAAAAGAAAAGGGGGGATTACGATGAAAAAGAAAATAACCAAAATCATGTTAATGATATTATTGGTAGCATTAATCGTATTTTTAGCAATCGCCATGGTAAAAGCAAGTATTATTTTTAAATATTCTGAAAAATTGGAAGAATATCAAGAAACTAAAAATTTCTATGCAAAATTTAAAATGAATGATTCTGTAGAAGAATTATGGAGAAAAGAAGATATCGGAATTACAAAAATGATAAAAGATAATAAAATAAGAATGATGTGTATCAAACCGGATGAAACCAGATTGTATATGGAAGATGGGGATAGCAAAAAAGTTTCCATCACGAAAACAGAAAATAAGGATGGTGCTTTTTTGCCAGTAATTGAGTATGGAACCTTTTATGCTGAAAATTTCTGGCAAGCATTTACACTTGCCTTAACAACAAGAATGACGACGGAAGAAGTAAATGGAAAAGAATGTTATAAAATGTTTATACAAGAAGATTTTCAAGTTTATATTAATAAAGAAAATTTGTTAAATGTAAAAGAAATAAATGGAAATACAACAAGAGAGTTACTAGAATATACTATTAATACATTAAAAGACGAAGATGTTGCCTTTCCAAGTTTAGAACAATACGAAGTTAATAATTATTAGTAAAAATTTTGTAAAAAGAAAAGAGAATAGTCTCTTTTCTTTTTATTGGTAGTTAAAATTAAAAGCCAACAATTAAGAGCTATCTCAAAACTATTGACCTTTTTTATGGAGCCACTTCCCAGATTCGAACTGGGGACCCCCGCATTACAAGTGCGGTGCTCTGGCCAGCTGAGCTAAAGTGGCAACTATTTAATTGTTGGTGACCCGTACGGGAATCGAACCCATGTCTCCGCCGTGAAAGGGCGGTGTCTTAACCGCTTGACCAACGGGCCTTATATACAAAGAACTAAATAATTCATGAGAAATTATTTAGTTCTTTTGGTGAGCTATCCGCGACTCGAACGCGGGACAACTTGATTAAAAGTCAAGTGCTCTACCACCTGAGCTAATAGCCCACATAATGCATTGTATTCACAACGCCTTTATATCTTACAATATTTTTTAGCAATTGTCAATACATTTGCAAAATTTTTTTGTCTTTTTTTATATTTTTTTTGTCATTTATCTTATGCATTTAATTTTTTCACTAATTCTTCTACATCAATACCATGGACACCACAAGCTTCTTCTAGTGTTTCCATTTGAGATGCAGGACAACCTAAACAATGCATTCCTGCTTCTAATAAAATTTCTGCTTTTTCAGGTGCCTTTTCTAAAATTTCTCCAATTTTAGTATCTTTATTAAATTCCATTTTTCTTCTCCTCCTTTTTTATTTTATAATTTTAACATATTTTTAAAAAAAAGTATAGACAAATCGAAAAAAATATTGTATTATGGTAAAAATTGGAAAGGTGGTGACATTATTTCTCAATTAATAGATTTTTTCTTTTTTACTTTTATTATTTATCTTTTTATCACTTTATATTCATTCTATACTTTTTTTGATATCATATTTTTTCATAACAAACAAGGTTCCAAATTAAAAATCAAAAAAAATTCATTATAAAGGAGGTCTTTTATATTCGATACTTAAAAGAATTTATTTTTGTTTTTTTATTCTTTATGCTATTTAGCTACTTTACTTTTTCTACTTTATATCCTGTCTTTACAGCAAAAGAAGTCATCATTACTTATGGTATCCATCCTTTTGACATTTGTTCTAAAAATCCTGAATTATGGAAGTTAATCAAACTATTATATCTCTTGTGTTTTTTCTTTTCTAATTTTATCTTGGGGCATCTTATTTATACTAGAATTTTAATGAAATTTTCTTTTTTCCGAGTTAAATCTCCCTCCAACTCCTTATCTACTATTCCTATCAACAAAAATTCTTTATCTTTGTTAATTGGTAAAAATCCAGCTGGGCAAGAAGTTTATATTCCTGAAACCGGTCTCTATCAAAATTTTTTAATTACTGGTACAATAGGTTCTGGTAAAACTTCTAGTGCTATGTATCCTTTTACTAGACAATTGTTAGCATTTAATGCTAATCATCCCAGCCAAAAAATAGGTATGCTTATTTTAGATGTAAAAGGAAATTTCTATCAACAAGTAAAAGAATATTGTACTTTATTCCATTTAGAAAAAGATTTAATTATGATTGAGCCAAAATCGTCTGTCTATTATAATCCTTTGCATAAACCAAATCTAAAACCGCAAGTGTTAGCTAATCGCTTAAAAACGATTCTTTTGCTTTTTTCAGAAAATAATACAGAATCTTATTGGTTGGACAAAGCGGAGGAAATTTTAACAGAATGTATCAAATTGTGTAGACTTTATAACAATCATTATGTTACTTTTTTAGAGTTACATAAACTTATTACGATTCCAAACTACTATAAAGAAAAAATCACTATTTTAAAGGATTTATTTATTTCTGGTAAGTTATCTCATTCTCAAATTTATGAATTAAATGCCAGTCTTGATTTCTTCCAAAAAGAATTTGAAAATTTAGATAGTCGAACAAAAGGAATTTTAATTTCTGAAATCACTCGTATTACTAATCTCTTTGTTTCAGATTATGATATCATGTCTACTTTTTGCGCTCCCAAAGAGAAACTTTCCTTCACTGGCTTTTCAGAAGTTATCCAGCAAGGGAAAATCGTTGTTTTAAACATGAATATTTCCGAATACAATTCTCTTTCTAAAACAATTGCTGCTTATTTAAAATTAGATTTTCAAGCGGAAATTATTTCTAATCTATCTCATTTTTCCTCTAATACTACTGCTTTTATTTGTGATGAATATGATAAATATGCCACTAAGTCAGATGGCGAATTTTTCTCTTTAAGTAGAGAAGCTAAATGTATTAATATAGTAAGTACACAAAGTTATTCTTCTTTAAAAGCTACTTTGAAAGAGGAAGCACAGGTAAAAGTAATCACGCAAAATTTAATTAATAAAATATGGTTTCGTACAGATGATATTTTCACGATTGAAGAAGCACAAAAACAATTAGGAAAAGAAGAAAAAGAAAGAACTTCAAAAAGTATTTCAGAAAGTGCTAAACAAACTCGTTTTAGTTATATTACTAATACTTTAAACTCAGAAGCTTCTAATATTTCAGAAACCTTTAGTTCTTACTTGCAAAATGATTATATTTTTGAAACTAACTTTTTTACTCAGAATTTAGAGACTTTTTTTGCTCTTACTTTTTTATCCGATGGGAATAAAATTTTTCCACCGCAAAAATTACAAATGTTTCCCTATTTTGGGAAAATAAAATAATATGGAAAGGATTGATTTATATGAATAAAAAAATATTTTATAAAATTTCTACTGCTCTTTTCTTCTTTATCTTTTTAAATACACTTTCTTCTTGTTCTTTTGCCTGGGGTGACCCGCAAATTGTTAGTAAAATCACTTCCGCTTTTGAGAGTATTAAAGACTGGTTATTAAAAATTGCAACTCCTGCCGCTGCTGTTGCCGTTGGAACTGGTGTTTTTATGAAAAAATTTAGTTTTGGTGATGAAGAAAAAATTAGAACAGGAAAAAAATTGATTAAAGGCTCTTTATTTTCTTACGCCTTTATTTTAGCCATTGACTTAATTTTATCTGCTATCAAATCATTAATTAGTTAAGGAGGTTCTTTTGGAAAATTCGACAGATATTACACAAATTATTATCCATACAATTAACTCTATCTTTGAAACTTTATTTAGTTCCATCGATAACAATCTGTATTCGATATTAGATGATATTACTTTTATTAGTTCTGACATTTTGCAGGATAAAAATTTTGAAAATTTATTTGGTACTTCCGCTTCTAATGGTATTTTATTAATTGCTAATTCCTTTTTGCTGGCTTTTATTTTATACTATGCTACTAGATACTTAATAGCCCATTTTACTTATACACAAACAGAAGCACCCTTTAGTTTTATTGTCAAATTGGTTTTGTTTGGCATTGCTATGAATTTTTCTTTTTTCATTATTCAGTTAATCCTTGATTTGAATTCTAATGTTTCTCTTGCTATTAGGGATTTAGGAGAAAGTTTATTTCATAAGAATATATGTTTTTCAGAATTAATTACTACCATTAATACTAATATCGCCATTGATACCAACTCCCTCAATATTTTTTCTTTAGATGGGTTAATAAAAGGAACTTTAAGTATTTCTTTATTAAATTTGGTATTCTCTTATTCTCTTCGCTATATTTTAATTAAAGTGTTTGTTTTGCTATCTCCTTTTGCTTTTTTATCTTTAACACTAAATAAAACAAATTGGTTTTTCAAAACTTGGTTTCGCAATTTATTTTCTTTATTATTTATCCAAATTATTGTTTCTATTGTTTTACTCATTTTATTTTCTATGGATTATTCTTCTACCAATTTGTTTTCTAAATTTATCTATGTCGGAGGAATTTATGCTTTAATTAAGACAAATTCTCTTGTTCGTGATTTTCTCGGCGGTGTTCCCACAGAAGTCTCACAATCTGTGAAAAACTTTGTTGGATTAAAATCTTAATATGTTAGGAGGTTGTTATGAAATTTATTTTTCCACAAAATTACGATTTTAAAAATAAATTGTTGGGTGTCATTGATTACTCTACTGCCTTTGTGAATTTACTTTGGTATGCTTTTGTTTTTATCATAATTAATTTAATCTTTACCAATTTAACAATAAAAATTTTTCTTTTCGTTATTTTTTGTTTTCCTTTATTCTTACTTAGTTTTGCTGGTTTCAATGGAGAAAATATTCTTTATGTTTTTTCTTATCTAATGCATTTTTTGTTAAAACCCAAATTGTTTCTTTATAAAAAATAAAATAATCCTTGAATTTTTTGTCTAAAAAAGTTATAATTTGAATTACTAAGTTGATTCAATATAGGAGGATAAAATGAAGCTAGAACAAAAAGACAAATCTATGTTATTTTCAGGAACTACCATACCAGATATATTCTTTTCAGAGCATTTAACTAATTTACCAGGAGATTATTTAAAGATTTATTTATATATGGTTTTTTTATCTAAATATGGCAAGGACATTAAATTGAACGATTTATCTAAAAAGTTAAATCTTCCTATTAAGACGATTAATGATGGTATGAAATGTTTAGAAGAAAACAACTTAATTTTAAAAAAGACCACTGGATATATTATGATAGATTTGCAAGAAGCTACGCTTCATAATTTATATACCCCTAATTTAACTATGTCAAAAGAAAAAGTAGAGCAAACTGCTAAAAATAAATCTAGGGCAAAAGCAATTGAGCATATCAACAATATGTATTTTCAAGGAATTATGGGACCTTCTTGGTACAATGATATTGATTTATGGTTCACAAAATACGAATTTGATGAGCAAGTGATGATTGCTTTATTTGATTATTGTTATAAACGAAGTGCTATGCACAGAAACTACGTGCAAACAGTGGCAGAAGCTTGGTCTTCGAATAAAGTAAAAACCTGGAATGACTTAGACCAATATTATGAAAAACAAGAAAGTTTAAATCGATTTAAGAAAACAATTGCTAAAAAATTAGGAAAATATAATGGCTTAACACAATATGAAGAAGCTTATATTGAAAATTGGGTTTTGAATTTTGGTTATGATATGAATATTATAGAAATTGCTTTAAAAAGAACTACTTTAAAACAAAATCCTACTTTTGAATATATTAACAATGTAATCACTGACTGGCATGATAGAAATCTGAAAACACCATCAGAAATTAATGCCTTTTTAGAGCAACGAAAAAAGCAGGAAAAATCTACTAAGGAATTAAAATCAAAGGTAAGCAAAACTACTTATGAGCAACGAAGTTATGATAATTTAGACTTTTTATATGCGAATCAAACCACCAATAAGGAGGATTAAATGTCTAATGAAATTTTAAATTCTTTATTAAAAGAATATGAACAAAAGAAAATAAAAGCTGAATTAGATTCCCAAAAAAGAAAAGAAGAATTATATCAAAAAATACCTAGATTACAACAAATTGAAGATGAATTAAATCATTTTGCAATTCTTACTGCTAGAAATATTTTATTACATCATACTTTTTCTTTAGAAGAATTAAATCAAAAAGCGGAAAAACTAAAATATGAAAAAATGGCTATTTTGCAAAACGCTAATTTAGCAAATGATTATTTAAAGCCTCATTACGAATGCTCTGTTTGTCAAGATACTGGTTATGTTTCTAAAGATAACTATAAAACAGAAATGTGTAGTTGTTTAAAACAAAAATTATTAGATGCTTCTTTTCATAAGTCAAACATGGCAAATTTAGATAAAGAAAATTTTGATACTTTTAATGAATCTTTATTTTCTGATGAAATAGATGTCGCAAAGTATCGTTTTAATATTTCTCCTAGAGAAAATATGAAAAATATCAAACAAAAGTGTTTAGAATTTGTTGAAAATTTCGACAATCCAGATACAAAAAATTTATTATTTACAGGCAATACCGGTTTACGGTAAAACATTTATGTCAAACTGTATTGCGCAAGAATTATTACAAACTGGAAAAACCGTTCTTTATCAAACAGCACCCGTATTGCTTGAAAGTGTAATCGATTACAAAATGGGAAAACAAAAAAATGCTAATGATAATATCTATCATTCTGTTTTAAATGTTGATTTATTAATTATTGACGATTTGGGAACTGAAAGTTTAAATAGCATGAAATTAAGTGAACTTTTCACCATTTTAAATACTCGTATTCTAAATTTAAATCATAAAGTAACCAAGACAATTATTTCTACTAATTTAAATATTAAAGATATTTTTACTAATTATGAAGAACGTATTGGTTCTCGTATTGCTGGTTATTATGATATTTATTGTTTTTTCGGTAATGATTTAAGATTTAAGAAATGATTTTGGGGACGGAGGAAAAAATCATGATGAATATCTCAATTTATAAAAGAGATTGTTCATCATGATTTTTTCCTCCGTCCCCAAAATCATTCTTGTCCTTCTACGTTCATTTCATTGCTTAAAGTTTCTACACTTACCACTTTTCCACCATCATTTGTTCTCATTAAAGTAACACCTTGTGTAGATCTTCCAAGAACACTAATGTCATCTACTTTTAATCTAATAATCGTTCCTGTATTAGTAACTAACATAACGTCATCACCTTCTACAGCAATTCTTACTCCTATTAGTTTTCCTGTTTTTGGTGTAATTTTGTAAGTAATAACTCCTTTTCCACCTCTGTTTTGTACTCTGTATTCATCTAATTCTGTTCTTTTTCCAAAACCATTTTCTGTAATAGCTAATAAAGTTGCCTTTCCTCCACTAATTACAGATTCCATTCCAATTACTTCATCATCTTCGTCTATTCTGATTCCAATAACACCTTGTGAAACTCTACCAATTGGACGTACATCCTTTTCATCAAAAGTAATACACATACCATTTCTGGTTACTAATACTACATTATCTTGTCCATCTGTTAATCTAACACCAATTAATTCATCATCTTCTTTTAATGTAATTCCTTGAAGTCCTGTTTTTCTTGTTGAATCATATTCTTTTAGTGCTGTCTTTTTGATTAAACCATTTTTTGTTGCCATTAATAGATATTTTCCTTCTGCAAAGTTTTGAATTGGAATAACGGCAGATACTTTTTCTCCTGGGTCTAGACTTAATACGTTAACAATTGCTGTTCCTCTTGCTGTTCTTCCCGCTTCTGGAATTTCATATCCTCTTAATTTATATAATTTTCCTTTATTGGTAAAGAATAATATTACATCATGTGTAGAAGCTGTAAAGATTTGTTTTACAAAATCTTCTTCTCTGGTTGCCATTCCTGTTATTCCTTTTCCGCCTCTTCTTTGACTCTTATAAGTATCGATTGGCATTCTTTTAATATAACCAAAATGTGTTAATGCAACAACACATTGCTCTTCTTTGATTAGGTCTTCTATGTCAATTTCGCCTTCTGCTGCTACTATTTTAGTTTTTCTGTCATCTCCGAATTTATCTCTAATTTCAATTAATTCTTCTTTGATAATTTCAAATACTAATCTTTCACTATTTAAGATATCTTTTAAGTGCGCAATTAATTCCATTAATTGATTGTATTCATCGTCAATTTTTTCACGTTGCAATCCGGATAATGTTTTTAATCTCATGTCTAAGATTGCTTGTGCTTGAATATCTGATAAACCAAATCTTTCCATTAATCTTTCTTTTGGGTCATCATAAGAAGAACGAATAATATTGATAACTTCATCAATGTTGTCTAATGCTATTTTTAATCCTTCTAAGATGTGTGCTCTTGCAAGTGCTTTATCTAATTCAAATTGTGTTCTTCTTAAAATAACATCTTTTCTATGGTCAATATAGCAATCTAAGCATTGTCTTAATGTTAAAATTTTGGGTTCTCCGTTTACTAGAGCTAGCATAATAATACCAAATGTTGTTTGCATTTGTGTATGTTTAAATAATTGATTTAATACCACTTGTGCATTCGCATCTCTTTTTAATTCAATTACTACTCTTACTCTTTCTTTTCTATCTGATTCATCTCTACATTCAGAGATTCCTTCTACTTTTCTTTCTTTAGAAAGGTCTGAAATCGCTTTGATTAGATTTGCTTTATTTACTTGGTATGGTAAAGAAGAAACAATAATTCTTTGTCTATTTCCACTCATTTCTTCAATTTCTGTTTCAGCACGTAGTGTTATTTTTCCCCTACCTGTTTTGTAGGCTTGTTTGATTCCTTCCATTCCTAGTATAATTCCTTCGGTTGGGAAGTCTGGTCCTTTAATAACACTCATTAAGTCTTCATCTGATACTTCATCTTCATCAATAATTTTAATAATTCCATTGATTACTTCTGTTAAGTTATGTGGTGGTATATTGGTTGCCATACCTACTGCAATTCCTGATGAACCGTTGATTAATAAGGCTGGTATTCTAGCTGGTAATACAGTTGGTTCTTGTAATCTATCGTCATAGTTTGGCATGAAATCTACTGTATTTTTTTCAATGTCTGTTAACATGTATTCAGAGATTTTTGCCATTCTTGCTTCTGTATACCTCATAGCCGCTGCTCCATCACCATCTACGGAGCCAAAGTTTCCATGTCCATCAATTAACATATATCTCATTGAGAAGTCTTGTGCTAGTCTTACCATAGCATCATATACAGAGCTATCGCCATGTGGATGGTATCTACCTAGTACGGAACCTACTGTGTTAGCACATTTTCTGTATGGCTTGTCTGAGGTGATTCCGTCTTCATGCATAGCATAAAGAATTCTTCTATGTACTGGTTTTAAACCATCTCTTACATCTGGAAGAGCTCTTGATACAATAACACTCATGGCGTAGTCAATATAGGCTGTTCTCATTTCTTTTTCGATGTCTCTTTCTATTATTTTTCCGTCCATTCTTTCTTGTCTTTCTTCCATGGTTTTCCCTCTTTTCCTTTATTTTTCTACATTTGTATTATACTAAAACAATTTTGATTTTGCAAGTAAAATAGCATGAAAATCCAGAAAAAGTTTAGGGAAATTAGCGTTTTATGCTTTTAAACAGTTTATCATTAAATTAACACCATCTATAAATCCTTGTTGATAAAATTCTTGATTGTATTGTGCTATTTTTATGCTGTAATTTTCTTCTATTCTTTCCAATACCTTTTCTAGTTCATTTGGATTGGGTGTATTTTCTAAAAGCTTTCTAATATTAATGTCTTTTATTTGGTCTTTTACTTTTTTGTTTACTTCCTTTATTGTTTCGTCTAATCTTTTTTCTTCCGCTTGATAGATTTTTTCTATGATATTTTTATTTATTATTTTTTCTTCCATTTTTTCTCCTCCTGTTTTTAGTATTTACCTTTTTAGGATAAATAATCAAATTTTCGGACAAAAAAATAGATACCGCATTAGCGATATCTATTTATTATTCTTTCTGTTTTGTATCTATTTTCTCTCAATTTCAAAGCTACAAATATAAAGCTATACGGAAACCAAGGAATCTTCCATTATTATTGGATGGAGAAGTCTCGCTACGATCAGAAACTGGATGAAGACTACCTTTGCTTCCTCCTCCTCCACAGCCCCCTCTACAAACTCGACTGCTAGTATTGTAAGCTTCCATCGTCCATTCCCATACATTTCCTGCCATATCATAGATATTTTTTACTTTGTAATTTTCATTAGTCCCCGTGTTAGTTGTAGACGAAGCTGAATAATATCCTTTTCCTGTACTATCTTTTAAATAAGTTTCATCATTTTAATGTTGTATCCCCTTGTATTCCATATATTAATGTACTTGTTACTTTTTCTTTATATGGTTTATCGTTTGTAAAGTTTTTAGCTAATTCTACAGCTCCTCCCGTTAAATCTGTCATACTATTTCCCCATTTAATACCAAAATATACAGGTTTATTCTTTTTTACTACTACTTTATCGTCTTCTTTTCCTGCTTCATATCTTCCTATATAAAATCCTTTATTATTTGGATTCGTTACACTATTATACATAGCTGTATATAACTCTTTTTCTTCTTGACTTCCACTTGTATATGGTTCTGTAACATTATTATTAGATACCCATGTTTGTTTCCTTCCACTATCATATCCATCCATTCTTTTAAAATCTGCTGGATTATCTACTGGTACCCATACAAATTGATTTCCTGTTTCATCTTCTATTACAATTCCTTCTGTTACGTCTTTTGCTGAATCAGTAGGAATTTTAAATCCTCCTGGGATAACTACTTGTTTTCCATTTTCATCTAATATTGGTGTATTTTCTTCAAATACTTCTTGTTTATTAATAGCACTTTCTACTGTCATCTTTTTCCATATCGCATATAACGTAGTATTTTCATTTATTGTAATTTTCCCTGAATCGGTATAATTCGTCCCTGTTCCATCTGCTTTCGTATTCCATTTTTCAAAATCATGACTTTTTTTGGTAAATGTATTTATTGGTAAAGTTGCTTCTTTTCCTCTTACAATTTCCTTATTTTCCATGGTTCCTATTCCTGTATTACTATTGAAGGTTATAGTTGCTACATCATGAGTCCAGATAGCATATAAAGTTACATTTCCTTTTGGTTGATACTTACTTCCTTCTAAATAAATGGTAGCTTCTCCATC
The DNA here is from genome assembly GCA_947426875.1 of uncultured Clostridium sp. GTDB lineage: Bacteria > Bacillota > Clostridia > TANB77 > CAG-508 > CAG-269. The sequence goes on along the minus strand of CANEFU010000003.1, from coordinate 1,383 downwards.
TGCTTCTTGTTTTTCACACCAACCGCCAAAGATATAATCTTCTTTTGTGAAGGTATTATTTTTCAAAATCTTACTAAATCCACTTCTTACTTCTTCTATTTCTGGTTCCCCTACTCCTCCATTTGGATGATAGGTTATCGTATATTTCTGTCCTGTTTTTTTACTTTCCTGTGTAATTTTCGCTGTTTCTTTCTCATTATTTACTTCTATGATAAATTCATAGCCTTCTTTGCTCTCTACAATTAAATATTCTTCTGAAGCTCCTTCGACATTTTCTCTATTCGTCTTTGCTACCCAATCTTTCTTTTTTATTTTTTTATCTAAACTTTCTATCATTAACTCTTCTTTTACTTCTGTTTTTCTTTCTGCTATTTCTTCTGCTATAACTAGGTTAAGTTCTTCTTTATATTGGGCTATTTTATGCTCTTCTTTGGCTGTATTTGCTTTCGTTAAGACTCCATTTTCTCCTGTTAGCGTTGCTATTGAAATTCCTGCTAAGATTAGCAAGATAATAATTGTGATAACTAATGCTATGAGTGTAATTCCGTCTATTTTGTCTTTGCTTTGTTAAGGTTTGCTTTTCCATTTTATTCTCCTTTTTTCATCTGTTTCTAATGGAGATTTTATCAATAGAGAAATTTTATGTCTATATGTTTATACTAGCTAATTTTAAATTAGCTAAAATTTTTCGAATAAGGATTTTGAGGCCGTCCCTAAATCCTTATTAAAAAAAGAAAGTCTTAAAACTATTACTTGTTTAAAACTTTCTCTTTCTATTTCATTAATATATTTATTTGTTCATTGCTTTTTATTCCAATTATATGCTTTTAACACTATTTTAGCTCCTATTTTTATTTTAGTTTTCACAGCTCTCAGTCCTACCAATAAAGTGTAGGCCTAAAAGAATTGTAGTCGATGGCATAGGACGTATCGTTGTAGAAGCGATGGCTGGTGTAGTAGCCGCCGCTGTAGTAATTACCGCCTCGAATAGCACAAGGATAGATGGCATGGGTAGAGGTTTCAGTTGACCATTCAAAGCAATTTCCTGCCATATCATAAATGTTACATCTTACATCTTTATTCGTTCCATCAGTTGCTTTTCCTGTTTTTGCTAAACTCCTTTGTAATATTTTTTGCATTGAATAATCTGTATCTCCTGAAAATTCTTGGATAAATACAATGGCTGTATCCCATGCATAACTATTTACTAAATCACTTATAACCTTTTTATTATTATACATTCCTCTTGCTAAGGTTGCTGCTTGTGGCTGTGTTATATAATTATATACATATTGATTTTCTTTACAAACCATAGGTGTAGTCGTACTAGAAGATTTTGTTCGATTCGTAGTAGCACTTGGGTCTCCAGCTTCATATCTTCCT
>CANEFU010000002.1 GCA_947426875.1 uncultured Clostridium sp. | reverse complement strand
TATTTTAAAGCATACTACTTTTTTAAATATGCTAAAACAAGTTAGAATCGAAGACATAGAGAAAATTGAAGAAGAGCAGAACAAACTAAGCAAAACCATACCTTTTAAAGTGAAATTTGAAGGAAATTATCTATGGCAAATCTATTATTCTGAAAATACAGACAAATATTTTATGCTAGTGCCAACAGAAGATTCAGATTATTCAACTTTCTTCTTTCTATTAAAAAAACAATTAGAGAGAAAAAGAACAACAAAGATATTTGTACCAGTTAGAAATGTAGGATATAGCAAAGAATATTTGAAAAAATCAGAATTTGAAGATATCGAAAACTATTTATGGCTTTTTACAAAAGATTGGCCACTTGTTTATGAAGTATATGACAAAAATGATGAACTAAGTATACAAATTGTAGGAGAAACAGAAGTATATGAAAAAATAAAAAGTCCCTATAAAATTGTGCTAAAAAGTAAAGAAGAGGCAAATCATTTTTATAAACTAATCAAAGCAATGTTCATTTTACAAACAGAATTACCACACTATTTTGTATTTAAAACCAACATAAAAGAAGATGGGCAAATCGAATTTTATAATGAAAATGGAAAAATAGAATATGACAATATCATAAGTTGGATTTATGAAGAATATAGGATAGGAGAAGAAAGATGCCAAGAAGCAAAAGAACAAATAGAAATTAATCAAAAGAAATTAAGAAAACTAAAAGAAGAAGTAGGAGCCTTAGAGATAGAGTATTTAACAAAAGAAAAACAAATAACTACTTTTTTAGAGTGTAAAAAATCTTTTTTTGGTAAATTCAAGTATTATTTTAAATATAGTAAAAAAACTAACAAAAGACCAATCAAAGGAAAACTTCCAATAGAAGCAGAAGAAGAGGAGAAAATTGTAAAAAAGGGAAAAAAGAAAAAGGAAAATAAAGTTAGTAGCAAAAAAAGATATACGATTGAAGAATTAGCAGATTTATATAAGGAATTTGAAAAATTTGAGACTTCTTTAAAAAATATTATGATGGATGTCAATAGTTTAAAATTGAAAAAGAAGAATATGAACAAAAAGATAGAAAATGCTACTTTGTTTATAGAAGAAATAGATAGTCATAAGAAAAGTATATTTGAATTCTGGAAATATAGTAACAAAGATGAAGTAGCTACTCTGCCAGAAGGAGAAGAAGAGGAAGTTAACATTCTAAAAAAGATTACAAGAGTCTTTGATTATGAAGAAGATATAGAAGGTTTCGGAAAGACAATGGACAAAATACAAAGAAGGGCTTTGTCAAAACAAGAAGCAGACAGTGTATACATTACAACCACTAATCTTTTAGAAATACTAAATAAAGTAAAGAATAATGAAGTTGTGCCAAAAGATATAACGGCTAATTTAAAAGAATTAAAGCAAGAAGCAATAGAAGAAAAGGCATTGATGGGAAAAGATGAATTTGATATCTTTGGAGGAATTCCACAAGCATCTTCTAAAGTATCTAAAATTAAAAATAAAAAACACCGTGAAATAGCAAAAGATAAATTTAATATATTGGAAATTAATAAAACCACAAAGCAAATTGGCTATAAATTAGCTTTAGAAAAAGTAATAGAAAATATAAAAAGTGCATTAGGAAAAGTGACTATTTCAGAAGATTTACCAGTGTATAAAGCTATGCCCAATAAGCTTTTAGATGAAAAAGAAATCAATGTATTTAATATTAATCCAGAGTCAGAAATGAAAGATGCTATCAAGCAAAATGAATCACAAATTAACTTTTATAAAATCAACCTGAAAAAGGGAGCAAATGCCATTAGTTTTACCAATAGTATATTTTATGACAATCAAAATAAAACATTGCCAGTAGGGCAAGATTTATCGACTAGAATTTTAGTTGACGTTTCAAAATTAGATTTAGATTTAAAGAAAAAATCTTCTTTTAAGGTAATTGAATTTGAAGAAGATAAGGATGATTTTTCTACTATTGTGTTAAAGACGATACAAGTGTTTGAATATGATATACAATCTTAAAATGTGAACGAAAAACACTCCTTTGCATATAATGAATTAAATTATAGGTAAGGGAGGTTTTTTGGTGAAAAAGGGAAAACGGAATCTTAATATTTATGATGATTTTAACATTTACATTTTTTTCTAATATCAATATGACATATGCGATAATGCCAAGCTCAGAACCAAGATATCAAGGTGTTGATGTAAGCGATTGGCAGGGATACATAGATTATAGGCAGGTACGAGAAAGTGGAATTGAAGTAGTATATATCAAATCCAGCCAAGGAAGAAACATCAAAGACCCATACTTTGATATCAATTATGAAAATGCGAAAGCGAATGGATTAAAAGTTGGATTTTATCATTTTCTAACAGCAACTAATACACGGGGAAGCAGAGCAAGAGGCTAGATTTTTTGCCTCCGTTATAGCAGGAAAGCAACCAGATTGTAAGCTAGTAATGGACTATGAAATTTTCGGAGGGGTTAGTGTAGAGGAATCGAATCAAATAGCACAAGTATTTTTAGAAAGTGTAAAGCGTTTAACAAACAAAGAAGTCATAGTATATAGTGATTTATCAAATGCAAGAGATAGATTTAGTAGATATATCGCAGATAATTATGAATTGTGGCTTGCCTATTATGGTGACTATAACAATTTAAGAGATGTAGAAACCAGTTGGGAAAGATGGATAGGAGTACAATATACAGATAGAGGTTATGTACCTGGGATTAGAGGAAATGTAGATAGAGATTTATACACAGAAAACATATTTTTATCAGATACAACAGTAATCCCAAATACAGACAATCCTAATAGTAGTATTAATACAGAAGGAATTACTTATACCGTACAACGAGGAGATACCCTATCTGCCATTGCCAATAGATATGGACCAACAGTACAAGAATTAGTAGATATCAACAATTTAGCAAACCCAAACTTAATCTATCCAGGTCAAACTTTAAGAATATTAACCACCTCAACTTCAAACGGTTCTGAAACAAGAGGAACAGGAAGTATAACATATACCGTACAAAGAGGAAATACACTATCACAAATAGCCAGAGCCTATGGTGTTACTGTTAGCCATATAGTAGAAATGAACAAAATACAAAATCCAAGCTTAATCTATCCAGGTGAGAAACTAAGAATAACAGAAAGTAACAATACAACTTTAAATCCAGTCTTACAAAACAATTATTATACGGTACAACGTGGAGATACCTTATCAGGAATTGCTAGAAGATATGGGGTAACCGTTCAATATTTGGTAAAATTAAACGGCATTCGTAATCCAAACTTAATTTATCCAGGACAGTTAATTAAAGTATCATAATTGCCAAGGAGGTTGCCAAAGATTCCTGCCAAGGATTCCGGGTTTAAATGGCAAGAAATTTTTTTCTTGCCATTTAAACCCGGAATCTTTGGCAACCTCCTTGGCAACTTTTAAACTTGGAATGATAGTAACTATTGAAAAAATTTAAATGACATGATACAATAGTAACATAATTTAGAAGAGGGGATTAAAAATTATGGCTTATTCAACAAAAATAAAGAACGAAGTAAAAGAAAGATTAAACAGAGGAGAAAAGGCAAAGATAATTGCTGAGCAAATGGGAATCAGTTTGGCAACAATTTATAACTGGAAAAAAGAAATAAAGAAATTAAAAGAAGCCAAAGAAGAATCACAGGAGCAAGATAAAAAAGAAGAGAAAGAAGAAAGCGACCAAAAACAAAAATTAATATCTACAGAAGAGGGAGAAGAAACAAAAACAACAGGAATTTTTGCTCCAATTGAAGAAACTGATAAAAGAGATTTTAGAAAAGAATTACAAGTAAAAACAGAAGGAATTAATCATTTTATACAAAGTGAGAAAGCAAAGAAACACAAAAATCATTTTAACGAAATAAATCAATATTTAATGGAAAAAAGACGTACTATTTATGTGAAAATGCAATCAACAGATTTTCAAACGCAAAGAGAAGGGATTTCTCAATGGGATAAAATGGAAGCTTTAATAGAAAAAGTAACGGAAAATAAAGAGAATAAAGAAGTTTTGAACCACTTGTATGAAAAGATATTACAGTTAAAGGAAAAAGAAAAAGGGAATGAGAGATAATAAGAAATTTAAAAAATATCTGGACAATAAAAAAAATATGTGCTAATATATATTAGTACATATTTTTACATGCCGATGTGGCGGAATTGGTAGACGCACTGGACTCAAAATCCAGCGGGAAACCATGTGGGTTCGAGTCCCACCATCGGTACCAACGACATATCTGTTCGAACAAAATTGAACAGATATATACAAATATCATTCTGAAAAGGATGGTATTTTTTATTGACTTTAAGGTAAAAAGTGAAAAATTCCAAAAATTGATTTTTAAATACAAATATGCTATAATATACATAATACTTTGGTATTGCAACTATCAACCCAAATTTCAATAGTCAATTGACAAGGAGGAACAAAAATGAAAAAACTTATAACTATCGCACTGGTGATTTCTTTGCTTTGTACGCTTACAGCTTGTGGACTTGAACGGAAAGTAGATGAAGATTACGCATACGTTGAAATCACGACATCCGTCGGTACTTCCCACGTTGTCAATGCCGTTCACGGCAACAATGCAAACTATGAGATGAAAAGGCAACAATATGCTGTCGAGTGTCCCGTACAAATCAACTTAGCAGATGGAGAAACTGCTAAAGTCCACTTTCATTGTGCCCAGTGTGGCTACGATGAAATACTTGAAGAAGTGGTAGCTCCTTATGCAAGGCTGTTTGCTTGTGAATGCTCTGGCACACTTGAGGAAGCTAACATGAAAGAATACATTGCCGTTACAATCGGTATTAACGCCGACCTCGATGAGGTTGTTACCGAGAATGCAAATTAAGTCTTTTTCTCATGTATAAATTACATAGTATATATTAAATCTTGTAATACAATTTCTTCAGCACAATGTTTATAATTATTCAAATGAAAATAAATATATTTTTAACAATCCTAAAATATCAGTAGATGAAGTTAAGAAATTAATGAAATATGTTTTATTTAAGCGAGGTAACGTTATTTGGTTAGATTTTGGATTTAATATAGTGGAGGTATGCACCCAGCTGTTATATTAAAAAACTTTGATGATGATTTGTTTGTAGTTCCAATATCTTCAAAAAAACCACTTGAATATGTAAAAATAGAACAAGCATTGAAAGATAAAAAGATAACTGAAGAAGAATGCCAAAACCAAAAAGAGCTATTACTGAAATAATAGAACTTTCTAAAATAAATTGTTTTAGAAATATGCTCAGATGGGCTAAAATTACTAGAATGAAAAAAGTCAGTATTTTAAGAGTTGATTTTTCTGGAACTATTGGTACATTAGATGGCAGCGATATGAATGCAATAGCAGAGAAAATATCAATAGAGTTAGGCAATAAAAGGGCTAATTAAAAGCGTTGCACAAATAAAAGGCAACGCTTTAAAATTTTCTAATAAAAATAGTTGAATTAAAATATTAGGTTATGATAAGATAAGAAAAAAGGAGATAATGTATGGAAAAATGTTTATTTTGCCAATGGAAAGAAGAAAAAGAAGAAATTATATTAGAAAATGAATATGCATTTGCTAGATTTGATGGATATCCAGTTAGTGATGGACATGTATTATTTATGACAAAAAGACATGTTAAAGATTTTTTTGAAACAACAATAGAAGAGAGAAAAGCTATATTTGAACTCGTGGATAAAGCAAAAGAAATATTAGATAAAAAATACAATCCTACTGGATATAATATAGGCATGAATTGTGGGAGCTCAGCAGGTCAAACAGTAATGCATGTTCATGTTCACTTAATACCAAGGTATGATGGTGATGTGGAAAATCCACGAGGAGGAATTAGAGGTGTAATACCGAAAAAACAAAAGTATTAAATTTGTTAGATAAAAGGAGTGAAAAATGGATAATTTTGAATATAAATATAATATAGAAATTTCCAAAGAGCAATTAGAAAAACTTTTTAAATCAGTAAAATGGAAAACGGGAGAATATCCTAATCGACTATATAAGGCAATCAAAAATAGTGAATATGTAATGTCAGTATGGAAAAAAGAAGAATTGGTGGGGTTACTATCTGCTATTAGTGATGGTGCTATCAATGTATTTATTACTTATTTATTAGTAAAACCAGATTATCAAAAAAGTGGATTAGGAAGTATAATGATGAACGATTTTTGCGAGGAATTTAGAGGTTATGGAAGAAGAATATTAACAACAGATTAGGATAAAGAAAAGTTTTATCATAAATTTGGTTTTCAAAAAGAAGGAATAGCAATGTTTAATATAGATTGGCAAGAAGATTTAAAGTAGAATTATTGAAAAAACAATAAAATAAGCAGGGTGCCAATTAATCGGCACCCCTTCGTTGGTTTGGCTATGAATCAATCAAGATATGCACGCAGTTCTCCAATGGCCCATGTCAGGTCATTAATTGCTGCCTGCACAAGCATTGCACATGTGCCTACATGATTATTCTGCGGCTTAAAGTTTCCTCCGTACAGATAAAAGAATTCTACGCGGCTACAGTAAGCGAAATCGCTGATTTCATATCCCGATAAATAGACTCTCTTTTTTGCTTCTTCCTTGGTTAGAACAGGGATTTCTTCGTACTGTAAAACCCGCTGTTCACGGTCTCCAAGAAATGACCAACAGTCTTTGAATCGAGTAATCAGAACTTCGCGTTCTGTTTCAACCTTCTTGAGATATTCTTTAATCTCTGCTTTGGTCTTGTTGCCTTCACGTACTTCTTTCATTTTCCGTGACAGATGTCTTGCCTCATGTGCTGCATGTGTTGCCCCTACAATTTTTTCTGATTTGTTCATATGATAACCTCCTAATGAAATAAAAAAATTTTTGTTACAATTATATTACAACACATTATGTTCACTTGTGCAATATTGCATTACTCATTTTTACAGATTTGTAATATTTTTCTAGTATTAAGGCAAAAGCCTTGACAATCAAAAGTGTATCATATAAAATAAGGATGCCTTATAAAGTGGGAAAAAATGTAAATTAAAAACAAGGAGGAATTTGAAAATGGAATTAAAAGGAAGTAAAACAGAACAAAATTTAATGGAAGCATTTGCAGGAGAATCACAAGCAAGAAATAAATATACCTATTTTGCAAGCAAAGCCAAAAAAGAAGGATATGAGCAAATAGCAGCAATATTCCAAGAAACAGCAGACAACGAAAAAGAACATGCAAAAATATGGTTTAAATTACTACAAGGAGGAGAAATCAAAACAACAGCAGAAAACTTACAAGCAGCAGCAGAAGGAGAAAATTACGAATGGACGGATATGTATGATAGAATGGCAAAAGAAGCAAAAGAGGAAGGATTTGACCATATTGCTTATTTATTTGCAGAAGTTGCAAAAATAGAAAAAGAGCATGAAGAAAGATACAAAAAATTATTAGAAAATGTAGAAGACGGATTAGTATTTAGCCGTGACGGAGATAAAATTTGGAAATGTAGAAACTGTGGACATATTGTAATTGGAAAACAAGCACCAGAGATTTGTCCAGTATGTAGCCATCCAAAAGCATATTTTGAGATTAAAGCAGAAAATTATTAATAACAAAAAGGATTTTATTGGAAGAGCCAATAAAGTCCTTTTTACTTTCAAATTTTACTTGAAAAAAAGACAAAAAGAACATATAATAGAAAGCAATAAGAATAAGGAGAGATAATATGCCTAAATTTTTTGTAAGCCAAGATAATATAGAAAATAATCAAGTAAAAATCATAGGAGAAGATGTGAATCATATCAAAAATGTGCTAAGAAAGAAAAAAGGGGATAAAATAACCATCTGTAATAGGGATAATTCCATTGATTACTTATGTGAAATAGCAGAAAGTACAGAAGAAGAAATTATCTGTAATATAATGGAAAACTTGAAAACGAACGCAGAAGCAAATAGCAAAGTAACTATTTTTCAAGGATTACCCAAAGCGGATAAAATGGAATTAATCATTCAAAAAGCAGTAGAATTAGGGGTATATGATATCGTACCAGTAGAAATGAAACGATGTGTTGTTAAATTAACAGAGAAAGACAAGGGAAAGAAATTACAAAGATGGCAGAAAATTGCAGAAGTTGCAGCCAAACAAAGTGGAAGAAATAGAATTCCACAAATCCAGAACATCATTCCTCTTAAAAATATTTGTCATTTATGCCAAGAATATGATATAGTAATAGTGGCATATGAGAATGAAAAAGAAAATAAATTAAAATATGAATTAGAAGAATTAAAAAGAAAGCAAATTAGCGACTTAAGAATTGCTATTTTAATTGGACCAGAAGGAGGAATTGATAAAGAAGAAATTGATTTATTAAAGGAAAAAGAAGCTAAAATTGTTACGTTAGGAGATAGAATTCTAAGAACAGAAACGGTAGCTTTGAATGTGTTAAGCATTATTATGTACGAATTCGATTGATAAACGTTGAAAGGAAGGAAAAGAAATGCCAAATAAACAGGAAATAGAAAAGAAAAAAACAAAAGAAAAAAAGATACCAAAAGAAATATCACAAGAAATACTAAAAAAAATGTTTCGAAATTTGTTAAAAGCAATAGGAGTTATGTTTTATTTTATCATATTGAATTTAGCATATTCTAATATGAAACAAGAAAGGCTAATAAATGATATAGAAGTATTTGCGGGTGCTTTTTTAGTAGTAGGAATTGTGTTTTTAGAAAAAGCCTATAAAAACGATAATGGAAATACAGCGATAACGGGAATTGAATTTTTAGTATTATCCTTACACAGTTTATCCATTATGCATGTTATCACACTATTTCAATATGACTTTAGATTTTATCTATTAACATCATCCTATGTTTTTTCAATATATTATGTGTTAAAAGCTATTATATTATATACCAAAGGAAGAAAAGAATACTTAAATAGCTTGAGTGACATATCTGAAATTGTAAAAAAAGAGGAACCAGTAATAAAAGAAGCTAAAAAGAGAAATGCAGAAGAGGATGAAGTAAAAGCAGAGAAGAAAATCGCAGGAGGAAGCAGTAAAAAAACAAAAAAGAAAAAAAGAGGTAATAAAAATGATTAAAAGTATGACAGGCTATGGGAAAGCCAATTTATCTGAAAAGGCAAGAGAATATCAAGTAGAAATAAAAAGCGTAAATCATAGATATTTAGACATTTCTGTGAAAATGCCAAGAATATTAAGTTATTTGGAAGAAGAAGTAAAAAAGGAGATTGCATCACAAGTTAAAAGGGGAAAAATTGATGTATTCATTAGTTTTGAAAACAATTCAACAGAAGGAAAAGAAATAAAAATTAATACGGAAATAGCTAAAATTTATATTGATGAATTAAAAAAACTAGCAAAACAAGAAGAGATATCAGCCAATATAGAAGTAACAGATATATCTAAATTTCCAGATGTTTTAAGTATCCAAAATAACCAAGAAGATGAAACCATTCGTAATGAATTAATAGAAACAGTAAAACAAGCAACTCAGAAGTTAGTGCAAATGAGAGCAGTGGAGGGAAGTAAAATAGCAGAGGATTTACTAGCAAGAATTAAAACAATTCAAGAAAAAGTAAAAGAAATATCTTCACTTTCTACTGGACTTATTGAAGAATATGTAGTAAAATTAGAGGGAAGAATAAAAGAAATATTAAAAAATCAGGAAGTAGATGAAGCAAGATTAGCACAAGAAGTTGTTATTTATGCTGATAAATGCTCAGTAGAAGAAGAAGTTACAAGACTAAAAAGCCACATATCACAATTTGAAAAACTATTAAATTCAGAAGAGTCTATTGGAAAGAAGCTAGATTTTATCATTCAAGAAATGAACCGAGAAACCAATACAATTGGCTCAAAAGCAAATAATTTAGAAATTACCAATGATGTGATTGATGTGAAAACAGAACTAGAAAATATAAGAGAACAAATACAAAATATTGAATAGAGAAAGGAAGGATATGTATGCAATTAGTAAACATTGGATTTGGAAATATTGTTTCCTCTGAAAGAATTGTTGCCATTGTAAGTCCAGAGTCAGCACCTATCAAAAGAATGGTGCAAGAAGCAAAGGACAATAAAACAGCAGTAGATGCAACTTATGGAAGAAGAACAAGAGCTGTATTAATAATGGATTCAGGTCATATTATATTATCAGCTGTTCAACCAGAAACAGTAGGAGGAAGAATTGACAAAACCATTTCACAAGATGATGTTAAATAAAAAAGAAAGGATGAATTAGAATGATTGTAAAACCAACAGTAGGTAAATTATTAACAAAAGCAAAAAATAGATATGAATTAGTAATTGCAACAGCAAGAAGAGCAAGACAAATAGCAGCAGGAGATGAAGTTAGAACAAAGGTAAAAGAAGAATCACCTGTAACCTTAGCTGCTAATGAAATAGCAGAAGGGAAGGTAACAATATGTTAGTTATCCTATCAGGTGTAGCAGGAGCAGGAAAAGATACCATAAAAAAAGAATTAATTAAAAGGATGGAAAATGTAGAATCACTTCCATCTTTTACTTCTCGTCCAATGCGTGAAGGTGATATAGAAGGACAAACCTATAATTTTGTTAGCAGAGAAGAATTTGAAAAGATGATAGAAAATGGTGAATTTTATGAATACGATATTCACCACAATCAATATTATGGAACTTCAAGAAAATTGTTAAATGAGAAAATAAAGAGTGGAAAAATTATTGTAAAAGATATTGATGTTAATGGAACAGAGCACTTAATAGAATTGCTAAAAGAAGACACAAAAGTTGTTACCATCTTTTTAAGAGTGCCAAAAGAGGAATTAAGAAAAAGGCTAGAAGAAAGAATCGATAAACCTAGTCCAGCAGAAATTGTATTAAGATTAAATCGTTTTGATTATGAAGAATCAAGAATTAATTTGTATGATTATGTACTAAAAAATGATGATTTAGAAAAAACTGTGCAAATTATAAAAACAATTATTGAAGCAAATCAAGAAAAGTAGTAGAAATAGATAGGAAGAAGGAAAACAGTGTTATGGAAGAAAATAAAGAAAGATTTTTGGACAGACTGATAAGAGAATTATGCGAAGAAATGAATATTAAGTTAGAAATGCTATCTTATGATTGGATATTACAACTAACCAAAGATGGAAAAGTAAGACATATTACCAGAAATCACTTCGATAACAACGCACAAGCAAGTGGAGAAATAGCAAATGACAAATATGCAACTTATGAAGTTTTAAAATCACAAAATGTGCCAGTAATTGAGCATACTATGATATTTAATCCAGGAACGAGAAGCCACTATATACAAGAAGAGGAAGGCGTTTGGGAAATTGCTCATAAAGAATTTGAAAGACTAAATCATAAAGTTGTGGTGAAACCAAATGATGGCTGGGAAGGAAAAGAAGTATCACTTTGCCATACCAAAAAAGAATTAGAAGTTACCATAGAGAAGTTATTTCAAAAACATGGTACAGTTAGTATATGTCCTTATTATGATATAAAAACCGAATATAGAACGTTTTATATCAATGGAAAAGTAGAATTAATTTATGGAAAAACGAAACCATTTGTAGTAGGAGATGGAAAATCAACTTTAGAGCAATTAATTCAAAACTTAAATTTACCAAATAAAAAAGTAGTAAGAGATAACTTGAGTTTATTAGATATGGAAACGGTATTAAAAGAGGGAGAAAAAGTTGATATTTCATGGAAACATAATTTATCTGGTGGAGCTACACCAATTGTTTTAGAGAAAAATGATTGGTATGACAAAATTGAAAAATTAGCAATTCAAGCTGGGAAAGCAATGAATATTAACTTTGCCACGATTGATATTATTCGAACAACAGACGATGATTTGTATGTGTTAGAGGTTAATTCTGGCGTATGTGCTACTATTTTTACGAAAACAGTTGATGGTGGTTATGAGAAAATTAAAAATGTTTATAGAAAGGCTTTACAAGATTTGTTTGCTTAGTTAAAAGAGATAAAACTTTTTATGTTTTATCTTTTTTTGTCGGAATTTGCGACGAAAAAATAATTAGTTATATTGATAAAAAAGTAAATTTATGATTTAATATAAATAAGTATTTTTAAAAGTTTAAATCAAAAATTAATTTAATGAAAGGCTCAAAAATTTTAAAATCTAAAAAAATCCAAACAAAGAGAAAAATATAGAAAACAAAAGAAAAAATAAGAAAAGAAATATATATAAAACGTTTACCAATAAAGAAATATTGACAATGAAATTAAAGGAAGATATAATAAAGGAGAAGTGATATATGAAAGAATTTAATTATCAAGATTATTTAAAATACCAAGCATTAAAAGGAAAATTACGGAATAGAAGAATTACGAGAGGAAGAAACAAAATATCATATACATCAACCACATGATAAAATATTGAAAATAGTGCTAGATGAAAAAAGCCAAGTAGTTGGATTATTAAATAGAGTACTAAAGTTAGAAAAAAGACTAATGGAAGAAAATATTGAAAAATATAAAAGTGAACATATTGACTATATGTTTCAAAATAGTGAATCAGATGTTGTTTATAAAATGAAAGAAAAAGAAATTTTCTTCTTAATAGAGCATCAAAGAAAAATTGATTATAATATGCCAAGGAGAATTTTAGAATATGAAGTGGAAATTATGAAAGAGGCAATAAACGGGAAAATAATGAGCAAAAAGAACCATACGTTACCAAGAGTAATTCCTATTGTTATTTATACAGGAAGCGGAAAATGGAATGTGGAAAAATACATAGAAGAATGTCAAGAAAAACTATCACAAGAGGAAAATATTAAATTAGGGGAATATTATGTAGTAGATGTTAATGATTATACAAATGAGCAATTAGAGGAAGATATGTTATTTCTATCGAAAATATTGTTACTAGAGAAATTACAAACAGGAAAAGAGATATATGACATGTTAAATAGAACGATAGAAAGAGAAAAAGACGAGAATATACGAGTGATTTTAAAAAGAATAATAGCCTTTGTACTAGAAGAAAAGTTAAAACCAAAAGATAGAAGCAAATTGTTAAGAAAAATAGAAAAGGAGGAGAAAGATATGGTTTTAGAAGTAATTAGGAAAGAAAATGAAAGATTAAGAAAAGAAGGAAGAAAAGAAGGAAAGAGGGAATTTTTGAAACAAACCGTAAGAAACATGCTCCAATTTGGAGAAACAGAAGAAAAGATAATGAAATATATAGGAATTAATAAAGAAGAATTAAATGAAATAAAAAAGGCAATATAAGAAAATAGCAATACCTACAAAAATGTAGGTATTTTTCTTTCTATTAAACTTGTGAAAACCATAAAAATTTGATATACTAGAAAGCAGAAAAAAGGAGAAAGAAATGATAGCAGAAGTAATGATAAATCGAACAGCCAAAAAATTAAACAAAGCTTTTGATTATCGTGTCCCAGAAAAATTAGAGGGACTTATTTTTGTTGGAAGTAAAGTACTAGTACCCTTTGGAAAAGGAGGAAAATTAGAAGAAGCCTTTGTAGTAAGATTAAAAGAAAAAACGAACTATGGAAGTGAAATAAAAGAAATTGCCAAATTAGAAGAACAGCTACAAGATGAACAAATTGAGTTAGCAAGATGGATGGCAAAAAGATATTTTTGTAATTTTTCTGATTGTATCAAATTAATGTTGACGCCAGGTACCAGAACTAAAAATAAAGAAAAGAGAATTCAAGATAAAGCGATTAATACGGTATATTTAGGAAAAGAAATAGAAGAAATCGAATTTGAAATAGAAACTCGGAAAAATAAAAACAGAAAAACAAAAAAAGGTAATCAATTTTGTAAAAGATAACGAAGGAGCAACGATTCCAGAAATAGAAATGCTTACGGATGTATCAAGAGCAATTATAAATACCTTAATAAAAAATGGATACCTAGAAATACTAGAGCAAAAAGTCGAAAGAAATCCATTAAATCAAAAAAACGAAGAAGAAATCAAAAAGCAAGAAAAAACGGAGAAATTAATATTAACAGAAGAGCAGAAAAAAGCCTATCTAAAAATAGAAAAGAAAATGGAGGAAAATGCTTATCAAGCATTTCTATTATATGGTGTAACAGGCTCAGGTAAGACAGAGATTTATTTACAGTTAATACAAAAAGCGTTAGAAACGAAAAAAACAGCTATTTTATTAGTGCCAGAAATATCCTTAACACCACAAATGTTAAACCGCTTTATTGCAAGATTTGGAAAAGAAGAAATAGCCGTATTACATAGTAAATTATCTATTGGTGAAAGACATGATGAATGGAAACGCATAAAAGAAGGAAAAGCTAGAATTGTAATAGGAGCAAGGTCAGCTATTTTTGCACCAGTAGAAAAAATAGGAATTATCATTATAGATGAAGAGCATGACAGTTCCTATAAATCAGAAGCCAATCCTAAATATGATGCAAAAGAAGTAGCTAAACAAATTGCGAAACAAAGTAAATGTCCATTATTATTAGGAAGTGCAACGCCAGATATAAATACCTATTATTCTGCTACTAGAGAAGAAAAACAAGAAACTGAATTACTAACATTAACCCAAAGAGCCAATCAATCTTCTTTACCTACTGTGACAGTAGTAGATTTAAAGCAAGAATTAATAAATGGAAATCACTCCATGCTAAGCATGGATTTATATAGCAGCATAGAAGAAAATGTAAAAGAGAAAAAGCAAACTATTTTATTTTTAAACAGAAGAGGTTATTCTACCTTTATTATGTGTAGAAATTGCGGGTATACTGTAAAGTGTAAGAACTGTAATATTAGTATGACTTATCATAGTTATGAGAGAAAATTAAAATGTCATTACTGTGGTTATGAGGAAAATATAGTAACAGTATGTCCAGAATGTCATAGTGATAAAATACGATATTTTGGAACAGGAACGCAAAAATTAGAGCAGGAAATTAATAAACAGTTTCCGAAAGCTAAAACGATTCGAATGGATATTGATACCGTAACAAAGAAAAATTCACATGAAAAAATTCTAGAACGATTTAAAAATGAAGATATTGACATATTAATAGGAACACAGATGGTGGTAAAAGGACATCATTTTCCAAAAGTGACTTTAGTAGGCGTAATTGCAGCAGATAGTTCATTAAATATAGACGATTATAGAGCCAATGAAAGAACCTTTCAGATTTTAACACAAGTCGCACGGAAGAGCAGGAAGAGAGAAATTACCAGGAAAAGTAATCATACAAAGTTATAATCCAGAAAACTTTAGTATTCAATGTGCCAAAGAGCAAAACTATGAAAAATTTTATGAAACAGAAATAGCACTACGCAAGCAGTTGAAATATCCACCATTTTGCGATATAATAGTAGTGAATTTCAATAGCTTGCAGGAAGAAGAAATAAATCAAACCAGTCAATGGATATATGAATATCTAAAAAACAACTTAGAACAAGAACAATTTAGAATATTCAAACCAATGCCATCACCAATAGACAAGATACAAAATAGATATAGATGGAGAATTATTATAAAAGGAAACATGACAAAGCAAGCCAATGAAACATTAAACCAATGCTTAAAAGAAATATATAGCAAAAATTTAAAAACAACAAGGATAACAATAGATGTAAATCCTAACAGTATGATGTAATGACGTATTGGGGACGTTTCTCTTTGCACATTTTTGTGCAATTAGGGACACATCTATAAGATTGTCAATTTAATAAAAAGATAAAGGAGTAAAAAAATGGCAATTAGAAATTTAAGATTAGAAAAGGATGAAATTTTAAAGAAAAAATCAAGAGAAGTAGAAGTAATAGACGAAAAAATACAAATTTTAATTGATGATATGATAGAAACAATGCACAAATATAATGGTGTAGGTCTTGCTGCTGTACAGGTAGGAGTGCTAAAAAGAGTGATTACTATTGATATTTATGATGGAACAGGTCCTATTGTGATGATAAATCCTGTCATTATAAAAACAAAAGGGGAAAAAGAAATGGATGAAGGATGCTTAAGCTTTCCGAATCAATTCGCTAAAGTTATGAGACCAGAAGAAGTAGTGGCAGAATATACAGACAGAGATGGAAAAAGGATGAGAGTAAAGGCAAAAGAATTATTGGCACAAGCAATTTGCCATGAAGTAGACCATTTAAATGGAGAAGTTTTTATGGATAAAATTATACCAGGAACCTTAGAATATATTGAGCCAGAAAAAGAATAATTTAAAATGTGGAGGAAATTATGAATATTATATTTATGGGAACACCAGATTTTGCCAGGGAAAACTTAGAAGCGATTTACCACGCTGGTCACAATATTATAGGAGTAGTAACGAATCCAGATAAACCAAAAGGTAGAGGAATGAAACTACTTCCATCAGAAGTAAAAGAATTTGCTATAGAAAAAGGATTGAAAATATATCAGCCGATAGAAGTAAAAAAGAATGAAGAATTCATAGAAGAGATAAGAAATTTAAAACCAGATATTATCTGTGTAGTAGCATACGGAAAAATACTTCCTAAAAAAATATTAGAAATTCCTCCATATGGTTGTATCAATGTTCATGCCTCATTGCTTCCTAAATATAGAGGGGCGGCACCAATTCAATGGGCTGTTTTAAATGGAGATAAAACAACAGGTGTTAGCACGATGTATATGGAAAAAGGAATGGATACAGGGGATATAATTCTGAAAAAAGAGGTTGAAATAGGAGAAGAAGAAACAACAGGAGAATTATGGGATAGGCTTGCTAAAATAGGAGGAGAACTTTTAGTTGAAACTTTGAAACAAATCGAGAAAGGGACAGCACCAAGAGAAAAACAAGGAGAAAATTTTACCATCGCTCCTATGCTTTCAAAAGAAATGTCTAAAATAGATTGGAGTTTAAAAACAGCACAAGAAATTAAAAACTTAGTAAGAGGATTAAGTCCAATTATGGGTGCTTTTGCTTATATGAATGGAAAGAAAATAAAATTTTGGAAAGTTGCTGTTGCAAAAGAGGAAGAAATCACACTAGAAAATATGAACTTTTTGAGGAATGGAACCGTTTTGATTGCTAATCCGAAAGAGGGGTTGTTTATTAAGACAAAAGAAGGAATACTAAAGGTGTTAGAAATTCAAGGAGAAAATGCCAAAAGAATGCCGATTGGAGATTTTTTAAGAGGAAATAAAATGGAAGAATTGGAAGTGTTCGAATAGCAAAACAGAAACAGTATAGGTTAACGCATAAAATCATCATAAAATTCTTAAAATTTGGTAAAAATAGTTGTAAAAAAAGCAAAAAATTGATATACTTGATACGAGAAAAATTAAGTATATCAATTTTTTGATAGATAAAGGAGGTCTTTACATGAGTGAAGAAAATCAAGAAAAAGAAGAAATTATAGAAATAGGAGAAGAAATAAGCACAGAAAATGAAGGAATACAAATATCAAATGACGTGGTAGCTGTTATTGCAGGAGTAGCTGTATCAGAAGTATCAGGTGTGGCTGGCATGGCAGGAGGATTTGCAGGAGGAATATCAGAAGTATTTAGTGGAAAGAAAAATTTAGCCAAAGGAATTAAAGTAGAAGTAGCAGAAAATAAAGCCAAAATAGATGTTAATATCATAGTAGAATATGGTTCAAGAATACCAGACGTTGCTTTCGAAATTCAAAACAGAGTAAAGAAGGCAGTAGAAAGCATGACAGGGCTAAAAGTAGAAGAAGTCAATGTACATGTACAAGGTGTTAATACAGACAGTACAAAAGAAGAAGCAAAACAAGAAGAAGTAGAAAATAAAGAAGAGTAAGAAAAAAAGTAGGAGGAAATGAAATGAAAATTTTAGAAAAAATCACACTAATTATTTATTCTAATATCATGTTAATATTGTCAATTGTTTTATGTTTGTTAGTATTTGGATGGTTAGACATAGGATTAGTAGGAGATATTGTAACAAAAGTTATAACAGGAGAAACATCTAGTACCATATTGTTAGGGGTAAGCGTTGTATTCATTTTATTATCTATTAAATGTATCTTTTTTGATGCCACTTCAAAACAACAAATCAAAGAAAGACAAGGGGTATTGTTAGAAAATGAAAGTGGAAAATTAATGATTTCAAAAGAAACGATAGAAAATTTAGTAAATTCAGTAGCTTTGAATTTTCAAAGTGCAGAGGATGTAACAACAAGAGTAGAATTAGATAAAGAAAACAATGTAAAAGTATTTGTGAATCTAATTGTAAACGAAGAAGCTATTATAAAAGATTTATCAGCCAATCTTCAAGCTAGAATTAAAGAAAAAGTAAAAACTGCAACTGATTTAGAAGTAAAAGAAGTTAATATAACAGTAAAAAAGGTTGCCCCAAAACAACAAAATGCAGAATAACATTGTCTAAATAATAAGTAACAAAAAGGAAAGGAATGTGATAAAAAATGAACCTAAAAGAATTTTGGAATAATTATAAAGGGGCAATTATAGGAGTTATTATAGCTATATTAATATTGGTAACTAGGTTGCACGATTTGATATTAGCAATTGTAGTTCTAGTATTAGGAGCATTTATCGGAAATTATGTGCAACAAAATAAAGAAGAAGTAAAAACAAGATTAAAGGCATTTATTGATAAAATGTAGCACTAGAAAGGAAATAATATGAACAGAACAACAATAAGGGAAACAACTTTTCAACTAATTTATAGCTTAGAGATACAAAAACAGGAAGATTTAGAAGAGGCAATAGAACTATATAAAGAAGGCAATGAAAGTATAGACAAAAAGGCAGAAGAATATCTAAGAGAAGCTATTTTTGGAATCCAAAAAAACAAAGAAGAAATTAATAAGCAAATTGAAAAAAATCTAAAATCAGATTGGAAAATGGAAAGAATTTCAAAAGTTGATTTAGCTATTTTAAAATTAGCGATTTATGAATTGAAATATACAGAAATACCTTTTAAAGTAGTAATTAATGAAGCAATAGAATTAGCAAAAAAGTATGGAGAAGAGTCTTCTAAAAAATTTGTAAATGGAATATTAGCAAGTATTATAAAAGAAGAAGAGGGAAAAGCATGAAATATGAAGAAATGGCAATAACTGTTTCAGATTTGAATCAATATATTAAAAATAAAATAGCAGAAGATGAATCTCTAAATAATATATTGGTAAAAGGAGAAATTTCCAATTTTAAGAATCATTATACGGGACATATGTATTTTACCTTAAAAGATGAAAAATCTTTAATTAAGTGTATTATGTTTAAATCTTATGCTCAAAAATTGAACTTCATGCCTAAAGATGGAATGAAAGTATTTCTTTTTGGAGGAGTATCTGTTTTTGAAAGAGATGGTGTTTACCAAATTTATGTCAAAGCAATGCAAGAGGATGGATTAGGAGATTTATATACAACCTATCAAAAACTAAAAAACAAACTAGGAGAACAAGGTCTGTTTGACGAAGAGCATAAAATGCCAATTCCTATGATGCCAAAAGTGATTGGTGTACTAACTTCACAGACAGGTTCTGTTATCAGAGATATTATTAATGTATCTACCAGAAGAAATCCTAATGTAGTAATTCGATTATTACCAGTTCCAGTACAAGGAGAAGGTGCTGCTGAAAAAATAGCAGCAGGAATAGAATATATGAATCGAAATAGATTAGCGGATGTGTTGGTTTTGGCAAGAGGAGGAGGCTCCTTAGAAGATTTATGGCCATTTAATGAAGAAGTAGTAGCATATAGTATATATCACTCAGAAATTCCAATTATATCAGCAGTAGGACATGAAACAGATTTTACCATTGCCGATTTTGTAGCAGATTTAAGAGCACCAACGCCATCAGCAGCTGCTGAATTAGCAGTACCAGATATATATGAAGTAGAGCAGAAAATTAGAACGTATCAAAATCGTCTGAGAATGTCATTAATCAAAAAAGTTGAAATCATGAAATTACGATATGAAAAAAGTATGTCAAGCATTGTTTTTAAAGAGCCGACAAGAAGAATGCAAGAAAATTATATCCGAATAGACCAACAAGTAAAACAATTAGAAAATTTGATTTTGACTAGACAAGAAAAGGAAAAGACAAAATATGGTCATTTAATTGCTAAATTAGATGCTTATAGTCCTTTGAAAACTTTAGCAAGGGGATATTCTATTACACAAAAAGACGGAAAGGTAATTAGAACACAGACAGAATTAAAAAGTGGTGATATGGTGGAACTTCGCTTTATAGATGGGCAGAAACAAGCCAAAATACAATAAAAGGAAAAGGAGGATGAAAGTGAAAGACAGTTTTGAAGAACAAATGGAGCAATTGGAAAAAATTGTAGAAGAATTAGAAAAAGGAGAATTAAGTTTAGAGGATTCTGTTTCAAAATTTGAAGAAGGAATTAAAATTTCAAAAAAATGTAATAAAACACTAGAAGAGGCGGAAAAGAAAATAACAATTCTAGTAAATCGAGAGGGAGAGATGAAAGAAGAAAATTTTGATACAGAAGAAGAATGATATAGCAAAAAGGGGAGAAGAGAAAAATGAATGAATTAATGGTATTTGTACAGAACAAATACATTTATGTACCATTTTTTTTGTGGTTTGGAATACAATTGTTTAAATTGATTTATGATTTAGTCACAACAAAAAAGTTTAATTTTAAAAGAATTATGGGGGCAGGACGGAATGCCAAGCTCACATTCAGCAGTAGTAACAGGATTGGCAACATTAATTGGAAAATATGAAGGAGTAGACACACCAATCTTTGCATTGGCATTTATAGTAGCGTTTGTAGTTATGTATGATGCTTGTGGCGTAAGAAGAGCAGCAGGAAAACAAGCAGCTTTGTTGAATAAATTAATTGAAACACCAGGATTAACAGGAATGCAAGTTTCTGAAAGATTAGTAGAAGTGTTAGGACATACTCCTGTTCAAGTATTTGTAGGTGCTTTAATAGGTGTTATAGTGGGTGTTTTGGCTTAAAAAAATAGCATAGATTAAATTTATAAGGAGGTAATATAAATGACAGATATCGAAATAGCAAGAAGTACAAAATTAGAAAAAATAGTGGAAGTAGCAAAAAAAGTAGGAATTGAGGAGGAAGACCTAGAACAATATGGAAAATACAAAGCAAAAATATCCGAAAAAGTCTATGAAAACTTAAAAGAGAAAAAGAATGGAAAATTAATATTGGTAACAGCGGTTAATCCAACGCCATTAGGGGAAGGAAAAACAACCATATCTATTGCCGTAGCAGATGGATTAAGAACAATAGGAAAAAATTCAATATTAGCATTAAGAGAACCATCTTTAGGACCAGTATTTGGAATTAAAGGAGGAGCAACAGGAGGAGGAAAAGTACAAATTGCACCAATGGAAGATATCAATCTACATTTTACAGGAGATATTCATGCTATTACAACAGCCAACAACTTGTTAGCAAGTTTAATTGACAATCATATCTATTTCGGAAACGAATTAGGATTTGAAAGAATTGTATGGAAAAGATGTGTAGACTTAAATGATAGACAATTAAGAGAAGTAGAAACCGGTTTATCAGGAGAAAAGAAAATTGTACCAAGACATGATAAATTTGTTATTACAGTAGCATCAGAAATCATGGCGATTGTTTGTCTAGCAACCGATATAAATGACTTAAAAGAAAGATTAGGAAATATCTTAATAGGATATAACAAACAAGGAGAACCAATCTATGCTAAACAATTAAATGCTCAAGGTGCTATGACAGTATTATTAAAAGATGCGATTAAACCAAATTTAGTACAAACTTTAGAGCATACACCAGCTATTATACATGGAGGACCATTTGCTAATATAGCACATGGATGTAACAGTATCATGGCAACTAAACTAGCCCTAAAATTAGGAGATTATGTTATAACAGAAGCAGGATTTGGAGCAGATTTAGGAGCAGAAAAATTCTTAGATATCAAATGTAGAAAAGCAGGTATAAAACCAGATGCAGTTGTATTAGTAGCTACTATAAAAGCAATTAAATATCATGGTGGAGTAGAAAAAGATAAAATACAAGAAGAAAACATAGAAGGAATTGAAAGAGGAATCGATAATATATATCGTCACATAGACAATTTGAAAAATAAGTTTGGATTAAATGTTATTGTAGCATTAAATAGATATGTACAAGATACAGAAAAGGAAATTGAATATATCAAAGAAAAATTAGCTGAAAAAGGTGTGGAACTAAGCTTAGTAGAAGGATGGGCAAAAGGTGGAGAAGGAGCAAAAGACATTGCTGAGAAATTAGTTAATCTAACAGAGAAAGAAGAAGATTTCCATTATATGTACGAATTAGAAGATTCAATTCAAACTAAAATAGAAAAAATAGCAACCAAAATTTATGGAGCAAAAGGAGTAGATTATTCAGAAGCAGCACTTCAAGAAATCAAAAAGATAGAAGAATTAGGATATGGAAACTTCCCAGTATGTATTGCAAAAACACAATATTCATTCTCAGATGATGCTAAAAATCTAGAATGCAAGGGAGATTACAATATTACAATCAGAGATATACAACTAAAAACAGGAGCAGGATTTGTAGTTGCTTTAGCTGGAAAAATTATGACAATGCCAGGACTTCCAAAAATACCATCAGCAGAAAATATCGATATTGATGAAAATGGAGAAATTGTAGGAATATTTTAAAGTTTAGAAATTGGAAAAGACAAAGGAAGAAGAAATGGGAGAAAAATTTGCAAGATTAAAAGATGAAAATA
>CANEFU010000001.1 GCA_947426875.1 uncultured Clostridium sp. | reverse complement strand
CAGCCATTCTAACAGATACGGTTTTATTTCCTGTTAAATCTGGCTGTGCATCTTTATATAAAGTCCATGGGTCTGTTTCATTTAATTTCCATTCCATTCCTGGAACTGATGCAATTAGTTTGTTTTCTAAGTCGTTTGCATATAAAGTACTTGGCAATGCTGCAGGAGGCAAAATATCAATTTTATATAGATTTTTTTCGTCATAATTTACCCCAATAAGATGGATATAAATGTCGTTTTCAGCAGTAAGACTAGCTAATTCCTCTTGTGTTAATTGCCATTTATGTTCTTCGCCGGCCTCAAAAGAATGTTCTTTCCAACTATCTGGATTTTGTGTATCTCCATTGATACAATAATCCCAACGAACTCCCATTTCATTAAAACGATTTGCTAAGACAATCTTTCCTGCGTCTTCTCCGTCAAATGAAAAGGTAGCAATTGTAGTATCTAATTGTCCTAATAAATAAGTTGCTACTTCTCTAGTTACACTTGGTTGATAGGTTTCTTTTGAATTATTCGGAAGTACTTTTCCATATTCTAAGATACGTTTTTGCAAAATTACAAATTGAGCTGAATACTCTGAACTTGTCAATTTTGGTTTAATTAAATTGGTTAAATTATACATTGGTAATGGATAACATCTTAAACTTTCTGCCATTTCTTCTGCTAAATGATACCAATCTTCTTCTGTTTTTGATTCATTAGCGCTATAGTTATTAATTAATCCATACCATGCATCAACGTTAATTGGCAATTCTTGTAATGCTTTTCGATAAATTTCTTCTTGTTTTGCTAAGTCATTTTTATATAAGTTTGCTGTCATAATAATTTTTTCTGATTCTTCATAAGCTTCTTCTTGGTTCATAGCAGCCTGACTTAATAGTAAATAAGATGCTGCATAACCACTTACATATCCATCACTACCCCAACCTAAAGGCATTCTTACGCCCAATCTTTCGGTTTTTCCAGTTTGCCCCCAATTGGTAATAACATTATTTAAAGTCCATGCTCCATCTCCTGCATCGTTCATTGAATAATAAGCAAATGCTGCGTGTCCTGGTTGTCCAACTACCGTGGCAGGTACACCATGTGCACCACGGTTACAAGCTCCTTGTTTTGATATACCACCACAAACAGCTCCACCTTCTATATTCATCCATAATTTATAAATACCTGGTTTTCCATATTCTACACCATATTTTGAAAAGATTCCTTTATATTTCTTGTCATATGCTTCTTTATTCTTTTCATCCCAATATTGTGGTTTATTATAATTAGGCCATATATATTTCATATAAGGATGTGGTGATAAATACCACATTTTGTTTGAATTCGCATCAATAAAACTTTGTGTATATTCATTCAGCCACAATATTTCTTGGTCATCTATAATACAATTCATTACATAACGCATTTCTTCTGTCGTATACTGTTCAAACCATTTTGCAAAATCTATTTGGTCTGTAAATCTCATATTTCCATTAAGATACAAATCTTTATAGATTTGATAACGTCTTACTGGATCGGATTTGTTTTCTTCTCTTCCTGGTTGCATCCATAAAGCTACATCAACCGTATGTGTTAACGATAAAGCAACTGCCATTCTTTTATATAAATTACCTAAAGTAGTGGTTTCATATTTTGTTTTTTCTTGAATGGTAAAATCATTTGCATAGTTAGCACGTAAATTAGATAATATGATAATAGACTTCATATAATTTTTTCCGTCTGGATATCCTCCAAGAACATACATTCTAAGAGTGTCTAAATCATTCATTAGCCACTCAAGTGTTTCTTTATAGACATTTTTATAGTTTGCTGTAAATTGTAAAATATCATATCCTGCATTATTTACTAATTCTCTTTGTAATAAAACTTTTTCATATTCTCCTGTTATTTCTTGTCCTTCATATCGTTTAAGAATTTCGTCATATTCTGCCACTGTTTTTATAAAAGGAGCCGCTATAACATTTTCTTCATATCCTTCTTTTATTAACTTAGCATCTGCATATACAGCATGGTCTGAGTTATCATTTCGATTTTTATCTGCATATAATTTTAAATATTTAGCCCCTTTAATATCTATCTTTACAAATTCTGCATTCGTATTCCCTTTAAATAGTGCCGTTTGTTCTTTTTTGGTGGTCCAGTTTTCTCCATCTACTGAAGTATAGATTGTAAATTTCACGCCATCTCCTGTATTTCCTCTTGATTCATCTACTCCTATATAGGCAGTAAAATAATCATAGTTATAATTTGAAATATCATAAATAAGCGTTGATGTAGCATGTGCTGATATTCCTTTAAAAAACTGCTTTTTTTCACCATCGACTAAAACACTAATCTTACCATTATTTTTACTAGTATCTAAGTTTTTATCATAGGTTATGGCTCCCCATCCTACACTAGAACCATTGCTATATTTAATATCTGATAAATAGCAAAATTTATCGTCTTCGTTTTGTTCAGCTGCCAAAACCTTTTTATTTGGTAGTAAAAATATTATGAATAATAAAGTAAAACTAAAAATTAATTTTAATAAAAATTTGGCTTTTTTCATCGTTTACCTCCATTTTTACAAAACTCTATTTTAATTATACCACTTTTTTCCTGTTATGTAAACACTTTTTTTACCAAATAATTAAGCAAATTTAAAATGAATACTTACTCTTTTATTTTCATGTATTTCTATATAATCAATTAATTCTGTTACAATATCTCTATCTAATTTATCTATATTTTTATTTAATTTAAAATTTTCTATCCATAAATTATTTTGATTTATCACTTCTTTTTCACTTTCTTTTTGTGTATCTAAATTCGTTATAATTTCTTTTATTTTTTCTATATCCTGTTGATATTTTTGTTTATATTCTAAATATTCATCTTTTGTTATGTATTTGTTTTTCCAATCTTCATATAAACCTTTTTTTAAATTATTTAGTTTCTCTATTTCTTTACTTTTGTCCTTTTTTATGTTTTCCCTATTTTCGTTTTTTAATTTTTTTGCACTCGATGGATTAACTTGTTCTAGTAGTTTTTCTATATTAACAAATTCCTCTATCTGTAATTGAATTGTTTGTAATACTACTTTTTCTAGTTCTTCTACTTTTAAAGTATGTTTCGTACATAATTTATTTGACTTTTTTCTGTATGTTCCACATATATAATATTCATAAATTTTTCCACTTTTATTTTTACAATATTTTTTATGCATAGCACGTCCACAATCTGCACATTTTAATATGCCTGCCCACATACTTAAAGTTCCATTCTTTTGTACTCTAGTGTCATTTCTTTTCATATGTTGTACTCTTTCAAATAACTCTTTATCTATAATAGGCTCATGCATATTTTCTACTGTAATCCACTCGTTTTCTGGTACCTGTTCTACTTTATGTATTTTATAGCTTTTTACTCTTCTTTTTCCTTGTGTAATATTTCCTATATAAATATCATTTTTTAATATATTTCTTATTGTAGATGGACACCAAGAATAGTCTTCTGTTATTATTCCAGAATTATTATACTTTTGATTTAATTTTTTCTTTTTGTATCCTGTTGGATTTAAAATTCCCATATCATTTAATCTATGACATATACTTACATTTCCTAAACCGTCATTTACTTTCCATTCAAAAATTTTTCTTACCACTTCTGCTGATTCTTTATCAATTATTAGCTTATGGTTATCTTCTGGATTTTTTATATATCCATATGCTGGAAATGCTCCTACAAATTCTCCGCTTCTTTTTTCTTCCGTTTAATGCTGTTCTTATTTTTATGGATGTATCTTTTGCATATTCATCATTTATCAAGTTTTTAAATGGTATTAATATTGTATTAGTACTTGTAGGATTTTTAAAGCTATCCACATTATCATTAATAGCAATAAATCTAATATTAAATAATGGAAATATTTGCTCTATATAGTTTCCAACTTCTATGTAATTTCTTCCTAATCTTGATAAATCTTTAACTAGAACACAATTGATACTTCCTTTTCTCATGTCTTCTAATATTCTTTGAAATCCAGGTCTGTTAAAATCTGTTCCTGTATAACCATCATCAACATAAGTATCATACAAAATTAAATCATCATGTTCTTCTATAAATTCATTTAATAATGTTTTTTGACTTGTTATACTGTTACTTTCAATTTTCTCTTCTCCATTATCACTGTCTTCTTGTGAAAGCCTTATATATACTGCAACAGACCATATCTTTGCTCTCGTTGTGTTCTCGCTTTCTGAAGAATACTTTGACTTTCTTCCAGCCATATGATTTTCGCCCCTTTTGCTCGAATATCCTTATTTATAAAATATTTTTACGTTTCCATTTTTTGTTTTAAAATTTTCAACATACATTCTTCTATCGTTTTTTCACTTTTTGAGTAAATTACTTCTACCCTTATATTACTTGTATTCCTTTCATTTAGCTTAAGTTTTTCCATCTTAGTTTTCTTATCCAAATTAATTCCCTCTCAAGTCTTTGTTTTAAAATCTCTCTTTCAAGTTTATTAACTAAAATCTTTTTTATTCCTATAAAACAACAGAAGAGGCATGATTTCTATTTTTTGACTAAAAAAAAAAAGCCTATCGTAACATTGATATAATGTTACGATAAGCTTTTTATTCATTTCTAATTTTTATCGTTTTTTATCGTCTTTCTTTTCTTATAGATAACTATTCCCGTTATTCCAATTATTAGTAATAGTATTGTTACTATTATTATTAGATTGCTGACACTTCCTGCATATGGTAATTTTCCTATTGCCATATTATCTTTTTCATTTTTGTTATTTTTATTGTTTGTATTTCCTGTAGCTTGATTTGTGCCAGTATTTGGTTTTTGGTCTTGTCCTGGATTTTGACTTTCACCTGGTTTTTGGTCTTCACCTGGTTTTTCTCCTTCATTTGGTCTTGATGTCTCTTGCTTTATGGTTATTGTTTTAGTTGTATCTGTTATTTGAGCTGGTACGCTTCCATCTGCAACAACAATATTTTTTAAGGATACTGTCGTGTCTTTATTATTTGTTTCATTGGCTTTAAAAGTAATTTTAAGTATTGTTTCATTACTTTTAGCTAAGCCTTTTTTATCAATTACAAGTTTTCCATTTGCTTCATTATAAGATAAATCTTTAACAGGTGTATCCCACTCATTTTGTCCTTCCATTTTTAATAATGTTAAACACTCTTTTTCATATTCTAGAGTCGCTTCTATCGCTATAATTCCTTTTTCAGATTCTATATCTGATAAATTCACATCTATTGTAAATTCTGTTCCTTTGCTAACCTCTGTTTCATTTGTTTGCATACTTATATTGCAATTAGGTTTTGCATACACATTTACAGTTAAACAAACTATCATTAATAACATTATTATACTTAATTTTGCTATTTTTCTCATAACTTCTCCTCTTTTATTTTATTTCGAACAAGTCAATTAATACTAATTTTATTTGTGCTGCATCATTAACTGTAATTTGAGCATCTTCATCAATATCAGCAGCTTTTAAGCTAATTCCTTGTAATAATTCTTGTTCGATTAAATGTAGTTTTAGTTTTGCAAGGTCATTAATTGTAATTTCAGTATCTCCATCAATGTCTCCTGTTACTATAATTGTATATTCTAAAGTCTCTCCCACTTTTACTTTCATGCCTGTTCCCAGTATGCTATTATCATTTAATATATTTCCTTCTTTATCTGTAAATACTAATGTTTGTTTTGTTGTTACTTTTTCTTTAAATTGTGCAACTGTTGTTTTTGGAGCTATTTTTGATATATCTTTATCTTGCTCATTTATATCATATTTTTCAGATGTAATCTTTTCTTCTTCCTCATCTGGTATCTGTATTCCAATTTCCATTTCTGAATCATTTGATATAATTACTCCATATCCACCACTTGCTGTAACACCTTTTATTTTTACTGTTGTTTTTGTATTTTCTGTTAGGGTGTCTTTTACTTTAAATTTAACTTTAAACATGGTTCCTGCTTCTGTTACATATTTATCGTTATCGATTACAAATTTAAAGTTTTCTTCATTAAATGAATTTTCATCTGAGTCCCAACCATTTTGTTCTGTCATACTAATTCTTTCTAGCACATTAGCATCATATTCTAATTGGCCAGTTAAAGAAACTAATCCTTTTCCTATATTTTTTAAAGTATCTATATTAAAGTTTAATTCAAATTCTTGTCCTGGTTTTATTTTTTGTATATCTACTGTTTCATTTGCAGATGTTATAGATGTTACAAACCCTCTCATCGTTACCATACAAATATTACTACTTGTTTCTTTACTTACTGTACCTACTGTTTTAGTAACTTTTAATATATATTCTCCAGCATCTGTTTCTTGTGCATTTTCTATTGTTAATACTTTATTTGTTTTTCCTTCTAACTTCACTCCATCTTTATACCATTGATAGGTAAGTATTCCTTCTGTTTCTTCCTCTACTGTACTATTAATTGTTAGTGTGTTATTTAAGCTTGCCATTTTTTCATTTGGTATGGTAGCTGTTACTGGTGTTACTTCTGGCTCTACAATTACTTCTCCCTTATCTTCTTCGGCTTGAAGTACTGTTTTAGCAACAAACTTAACATCGACAATACAGTTTCCATCTTTAACATCTTCGTAGTTTAGTGCAATTGCTGTTTCTTCTTTGTTTTCGATTTGAGTCATATCTTTTGTTTCACCACAAACTGTTATTGATTCTATTTCATATCCTTCGTCTGCTTTGATGTTAAGTGTCTTCGTTTCATTTTCTTTCAGAGTAACTATATTTCCTTCTTCTCTATTGGCTCCTGTAATTACTCCACCTTCTGTATCTGATACTATTACTGTTTTATCTTGTGATACTTGTTCTCCATCATTTTCTACTACTGCAATGGCAAATGGACTGAAAGAATCACATGTAACAATTAAGCCATATTGTGTAATAACACATGGAATTTCTTCCACACCTGTTACTTCTCCTTTGTCATTTGTTATAAAGTGATATGCTTTAAATGTTACTCCTGCATCATTTGGTCCATACCCTGCTGGAAAACCAAGTGATAATCTTAATCTATGTCCTGTTTTTACAACATATTTTTTACATACATTTAATGAAATATTATAAGTTTCACTTGTAATTAGTTCTTGATTTGGTAGTTCATTTTCCATCAAATCATTCATGGTTTCTTTTTGTGTTTGTGTTGTTCTTGTTGTTACTAATGCAATTCTACTTTTTAATTTGTCTGATACTGGTGTTCCATCTTTTGTTTTCCAATCATTCATTGAAAGGTCTTCATTTTCAAGAAGAGTTGGTCTAGCAAATACTTCCCAATTTTTTGCCTTATTCATACGGTATGCACATAAAATATCATTAGCTGCACCAAAATATATTTCCATTGGTTCTTTTCCACTATTTTTTCCTACTAAGCCTGTAAGATAAATTCTATAATTGGCTCCATCATCCGCATACATTTTACTAAATTTTAAATCGAATGTAATTCTATTTTTTCCATCGAATTTAAAGTTTGTTATTTCAGATTCTTGTACTCCTGTTGCACCTGATGATTCCATTCTATATCCAGCTTCTGTTACTCCTTCTGCCAAAACTAAATCATCATCATAAGTAACATCTACCTTATAAGTTGGACCTACTGAAAGCATCCTTGTTGCTGGTGGTGTTTGCGTTTTAACATATGGTCTTGCTTTATAAATCCCACTTGGATTATATAATTTTTCAGTTTTAGCTACAAAGTCAGATTCATTTCCTTGATAGGCTAAATATTTAGGATTATTTTTATAATCACCTGGTTCTAAAGTTGTTACTGCAAACTCAACGTATTCTGAATTCGGTAATGTTAAATAGATATGGTCATCATAATCTTTAAAACCACCTGCATATACATCTGGTAAGAAATATGCCCATGGACTTATTTGCCAATTGTCATCTCCAGGTTCATAATAATAAGATTTCATTACTATATATTTACCATCTTTGGAAGCTTGTTCATATCCTTTACCATCATAGCTAATATAATAATCTCCAGCTTTATACTCTTCTGTTTGCGTTCCATCTTGTTTATATTTTATAAATAAACCATCTTTATTATATACACTATCAATACCATAATCTTCTGCATTTAATTCTGGATATTTGAATACATAATTTCCTGCAGCTTCTACCGTTTCTATTGCAATATGCTCTCTATTCATAGTTTCTGTTCCAACTAAACAATATCTTGTATTTTCAAATCCCTCTGTTATATCATCTCCTGGTCCATAATCTGGGCCTGTAGTATCAATAGTAGTATCACGTAAAAATGGGTCATCTAATGTGCTATCCACAGCATACCAAACTTTTTCTATTGCTCTTGCCTTTGTTTGTTTTTCTATTTGAACATAATTCCACATATGAGGAACTGCTGCTGCGCCCTCTGATTGATGTGTTCCTTGTACTAATATACTATTAATTCCTACTTTATCTAGAATTGTTTTTAAAGCTCTTGCATATCCTTCACATACTGCTTGTTTTTTTACAAGTGCTCCATAAGGAGTTCCTAAGAATCCTTCATTTCCTTCTGTACAGTCACTTTCTAATCGATAAGATGTTTCTTTTATAATTTTGTTATGTATGTATTTTATTTGTTCTGTTACTAATTCTTTTCCTTCTTCTACTTTAAGATTTTTTGCTTCTTCAGCAATTTGATTTACTATATCATTAAATTCTGTTATTGCTTCTTCTACTTGTTCTTTACTTGTAAATCCTTCTACATAATAATTTTTTAAGCTTCCTGAACCAATATTAGCATGATATCTATTTTGTGCATCTTTTGTTACCCTAAGATTCAATTTTTGGATTTGAATGTAAAAAACTTCTGGATAATCTGCATAAAATGCATATCTTGCTGCATTCATTGCTACTTTTAATTCATTATTACCTTTCATGTAATTTTCAAGTTGTTCTTGTGTTACATATTTATCATTTTTAGCAAGGTCAAAACTGTCTGTTCCTGTTTTTAAAATTCCTTGTTCATACATTTCACATATTCCGTTATATATTTTCTTTGCTGTGTTATCCAATTGTTGATAATGGAATCTTGAACTATTTGTATCTTCTGTTTCTTGTGCATATACAAAATTGCCAAATGGAATGATATTAATTTGTGTCATAAAAATTGCAATTAATAGCATTCTTGTAATTATTTTTTTTACTTTCATAAATTAATTTTCCCCTCTTTCCTTTTTATAAACAATCATATACATAACATAAAAATTATACCATATTTTACATTTTTCGTCAATATATATTTCATCTGAATTTATTATTTCCCTAGGCTTTGTTCGCATTTTGTAATATATCTTTTTACGTTCTAAAAAAGAACAAAAGGGGCATACTCGAAATTCTTTGACATAAAAAAAGTGTGTTGTTAAAATAAACCACACACCTCCTTGGTGTCCTCCTTCTCCTGTTGGATTATATAAAGTTACTAATAACACGACTTGTGGATTTTCAATAGGAGCTACTCCACAAAAGGATGTTACATATTTATTCGTATTAACACCATCTTCTGAAGTACCAGTTTTCCCTCCAATACGATATCCCGCTACTTTCGCATTTTTTCCTGTTCCTTCTGATACAACAGATTCCATCATACTTAAAACTTTCTCTGCTGTTTCTTTCGAAATAACTTCTCCTTTACTTTTTACTGGTATATCTTGACTTTCTCCTGTCTGACTATCTATCGTCTGTTTTACTACTCTAGGCTGTATACTATGTCCCCCATTCGCAATTGCTGACACAGCTGTTGCTAATTGAATAGGTGTTATTTCAAATCTTTGCCCAAAACTAATTGTTGCTAATTCTACTGGTCCTGCTTTATTTTCTGCTAAAAAAATACTATTCGCCTCTCCTGGCAAGTCAATTTCCGTTTTATTTAATAATCTAAATTTATTTAGGTAACTATAATAAGTGTGTACTCCTAATTTTTGTCCAAGCCCTATAAATACTGGGTTGCAAGAATTCATTAGTCCCAATCTTAAACTTTCTGAGCCATGTGGTCTATAATGTCTCCAACATTTGATTCGAACTCCTGCTACTTCAATACCTCCTGTACAACAAAATTGTCCTTCTTTATCAATGTCTGTTACTAATCCCTCCTCAATAGAAGCAGAAGCTGTTATTAATTTAAAAACCGAACCTGGCTCATAGGTATCCGTAATTCCCTTGTTTCGCCATACTGCTTGTAGATTTTTTGTTTTCTCTGCCTGTTCCATATTATCCCAACTTTGTTTTAATTCTTCTGTGTATGCTTCATATGGCATATTTAAGTTATAATTCGGATAAGTTGCCATGGCTAAAATATCCCCGTTTTGAGGATTCATGGCTAGAATGGTTCCGCCATCTGTACAAACATTATCAATACAGGCCTCTTCTAGATATTTTTCAACAATTGATTGTATACTTAAATCAATGGTAAGCACCAAGTCATTGCCATCAATCGCTGATACGTATTTTTCTCCTTCCTGTCCTATCTCTGCACCTTTCGCATCTGTATGACGTTGTATGGCACCTTGTTTCCCTTTTAGTTCTGTATCATATTTGGCTTCAATTCCATCTAAACCTTGATTATCGATCACACAAAACCCTATTATTTTTGAAGCAATTGTGCCATAAGGATAATATCTTTTAGTATCTTCATCTATATTAATTCCGGAAGTAATATTATTTTCTTTCATCCAAATTCTTAGTTTATCCGTCTTTTCTTTTTCTACTTTTTTGGCAATTGTTTCAATTGAACTTCTTTTTGTTACTTTTTTTAATGTCTTTTCATAATCCACTTCAAAAATATCTGACAAAATACTCGCTACTTTTTCTTTATTTTCTTTTGCTATATTTCCTGGATTTACCGTTACTGTTTCTACTGTACTACTAACTGCTAATACATTTTTTCCTGTCGCATCATAAATCGTTCCTCTTTTGGGATTAATATTTCTATCTAAAGTTTGCTGTTGATAGGCCATACTTGAGAGTTCTTCTCCTTGTATAAATTGTAGATATCCTATTCTTCCTATTAAACATAGCATTATTAAAAAAGTGATAAAAAGGGTATTTCTCATTTTCTTTTTACTTGATAGTTTTATTGTCATCATAAAAAAATCCTCCTAATCCATTTTATTAGGAAGATTTTTCTTTATTCAAAAGTTGTCAAAAAAATGTCAAAAAGCCTCGTCCTTTTTGACATTTTTATCGATTCAATATTTTATCTACTAATTGTTCAAACCAATTTTTTTCTTTTTTTATGATAACTTCCTCAGAAGCTGATTCTACGTAATCCTTTTTTGGTAGACTTACATATACGGTTTGTTTATTGGTTAATTTTTGCATTCCTAATTTTTCTTTTGCTTGTTTTTCAATTGTATTTAAATTTAAGCTATTTTCTATATTAACTTCTAGTTGTTCATTTTCTTTTTGAAGAGAAGATAATTCTCTTTTCAATGTTTGTACTTGATTGAATTTTTCATTAATTTGTGAGTTTCTATAACTTATGGTTAATAGTAGTATAAATAATCCCATTACAATCAAAGTTAGTTTTGTTTGTCTTTTTTTCTGTGCCTTTGATATTTTTATATCTTGTCTTGGCAAATCTTCAACTACTTTTAATTTTTTCCTTTGTGGCTGTCTTCTTTTTGGTATATCTGGTTCCAATTTTCGTGGACTTGTTTCGTATTGATATCTACTTCTTGCCATAAGTTATTCACCTCCTTTTTTATAACTTTCTATATCTTCTCAAAAATTCTTAGTTTAGCACTTTTACTTCTCGTATTTTCTGCTAATTCTTCTTTGCTTGCTGTAATTGGTTTCTTGGTTATAATTTTTCCAAGAGATTTAGCTCCACAGATACAATATGGTAAATCACTTGGACAAGTGCATTGTCCTTTTGCTTCCAAAAATGCTTTTTTGACTGCTCTATCTTCTAAAGAATGAAAAGTAATAACACATAATCTTCCACCTTCTGTCAGACATTCTATACAATCTTTTATCGTTTGATATAATGGTTTGATTTCATTATTTACTTCGATTCGAATTGCTTGAAAAGTTCTTTTGGCTGGATGTCCATCTTTTTGCTTTGATTTTGGTATTGACTTTTCTATTATTTCTGTTAATTCTTTGGTTGTTCTAATCGGTTTTTCTTCTCTTTGCTTACAAATATTTCTAGCAATTTGTCTTGAAAATCTTTCTTCTCCATATTCATATATGATATTGGCTAATTCTTGTTCAGAATATTGATTTATTACTATTTCAGCTGTTAACTCTTGCGTCTTGTCCATTCTCATGTCTAAGATATTTTCTCCTAAGTAACTAAATCCTCTATTTCTTTCATCTAGTTGATACGAAGAAACGCCTAAATCTAGTAGAATTCCATCTACCTTTTTAAGCTTTAATTCTTCTAATATTTCTTTTATGTTGTCATGATTGTCATGAATATATTTAACATTAGGATATTCTTTTAGATTTTCCTCTGCTGCTTTTAAGGCTTCTTTATCTCTGTCAATTCCAATTAGCATACCTTGTTTTGACAATCTTCGTATAATTTCTTTACTATGTCCAGCTCCTCCTAGCGTTCCATCTACATAGATGCCTTCTGATTTTATTTTTAACCCTTCTATACATTCTGCTAGCATGACTGGCTTATGTTTGAATTCCAATTTAGCACCTCTTTTCTGTGCAACATAGCTATTTTTAGACGAAACATTTTTTTATCTAAAAATAGCTGGTAATTCCAAAAAACTACCAGCTGATTTCTTTTACTATGTTTTATCTTTTGGTCTTTCAATTATCTTAAGTTAATCCTTCTTCTGTATATTTTCCTTTTCCTAATGTGTTCTAAAAATCTTTTGCATCTTAGTTTTTTATCTTTTGTATATTTGTCTTTTGTTTCTTTCTTTTTTCTTTTGTATCTTTATCTTTTGTACTTTTATATAAACTTTTGCAAGTTATATACCTAACATTGTCATATTTTCAGCAATTTCATCTGCTGAAATAGCCTCATCACAATTTTGCCAAGTTTGTTTGTCCCAAATTTCAAGTCTTGTTCCTACTCCTATAATAACAGCTTCCTTTTCTAAATTAGCTGCTACTCTTAAATTGTTGGGAATTAAAAATCTTCCTTGTTTATCGATTTCGCATTCTGTTGCTCCAGATAAGAAAAATCTTACAAAGTTTCTGGCATTTCTGTCAGATAGTGGTAGTGTTTTTAATTTGGTTTCAAAATTTAACCACTCATTTTGTGAAAACGCAAATAAACATCCATCTAATCCTTTTGTTACGATGAATTTGTCTCCCATATCACTTCTTAATTTTGCTGGCATAATTAATCTGCCTTTTGCATCTATGGAATGCTCGTATTCACCAATTAGCAATTATACTTCACCTCTTTCCACTTTCTTACCACTTTGTACCACTTTTCTCCACTTCAATTCAATTTTAATATAAGTTTTTTGTTTTTGCAAGCTTTTTTTAAAACTTTTTCATTTTTTTTATAATTTTTCTTTTAGTCTTACTATTTTTTTATATTGCAAGAACTAATCGTGTTATTCGTTGCATTTTTTCTTATTAATAGTTCGTTCTTTTTTCATTTTCTACTTGCTATACTTTTTTATATAAGATATAAGGAGGAACTTTATGAATAATCAGGAAAAAAATTTAAGAAAAAATATAGGAAAGAAAATTAAATTAGCAAGGTCAAAAGCAGAATATACACAGGAAGAATTGGCTGAAAAATTATCTTTATCTCCTAGATATATCAGTCAATTAGAAAGAGGCATTGCTTTTGGAAGTGCTACTACCATTATTAATGTTTGTAAAGTACTGCACATTAATTCTGATTTCTTATTTAATGATTTAATAAATAATAAAACTCCTATTTTAGATGATATCACGGATGATAAATTCTTAGAAAATTATCTAAAATTAAATGAACATAATAAAAATATTATATCTGTACTTACCAATGAATTGATTAAAATGCAAAATAAAAAAGAGGATGAAAAAGGTGCCTAAAGTGTTTTTCACTTTAGGCATTAATTTATAGTTGTACTAGTAGGTCCTGTTCCTACAACATTTTCTTGTAAAGACCTCCATGTATTACATCCAACAATTCCATCTGCTGCTAACCCCCTTGACCTCTGATAAGATATTACTGCACTTTGTGTTGCTCCTCCAAAAATCCCATCTAATCCCCCTGTTCGAAATCCCAAGGTATTTAAATCATCTTGTGCTATTAATACATAATTGCTTAAACTTCCTCTTCTTAAAGTTGGAAATCCTCCTGTAGAGCAAGCTGGTTTTCCGAAAACGCTTATCAAAATGTACCCACGTAGGTGTTAATCCGAATGGGTTCTACATAACTCCACACTCCTGAATTATTAGCAGATTGCCATAGTCTTGTTCTCTGTGATGAGGTTAGTGTTTGCCCTACATCAAAAGCTACTCCGGCATAATGTTGACTCTGATTCCCATGACCGCCTTCATATGGTCTTTTAAATGCAAATCCAACTGGTATTGGGCCTCCATAAATATATCTTTGACTATTCCAACTTTGCATGCACCTTTTTGTTGTCCATAAAATATTACTTTTACTAGAACCTCGAAATTCTCTCACTTTCAAGGTAG
The DNA here is from genome assembly GCA_947426875.1 of uncultured Clostridium sp. Taxonomy (GTDB): domain Bacteria; phylum Bacillota; class Clostridia; order TANB77; family CAG-508; genus CAG-269. The sequence continues at coordinate 11,668 of CANEFU010000001.1, read as the reverse complement.
CATTCGTATTATATGGCATTGGTTCTGCCTCTCCTCTATAATATGTTTCCATCCTGTCTGTATCATTATTAAATATTAATATTTTTGCCACAAGTATTGTCCTCCTCCAACTTTTTACTTTGTATATTATATGTGGCGTTTTTATTTTTGTGTAAGTTTCTATATTTATATCTTATTCTTCTTTTAATAATTTCTTTTTCTTAATTTTATTAGAATCTAAATACTTATAATTTAATACATTTGTTTTGCTAATAACTGATTTACCCAAATTCTTTTCTATATCATCTCTTGCCACTTTAGCAGCATGTCCACCCATTTTAGCAACTTTCCTATTTTCTTTTAAGCCATATGGTTTATGTTCTTTTGCCAATTCTCTTGTAGCTATTTCTCCTAAATCTGTTAAAGCAACTTCAATATCAGTCATATTATCTCTTAAAGACTCTTTTCTAATGTCCTTATATTCCTTGTATTCACTGGCTTTCATTCCAGACCAACTTTGATATATTTCATTTGTTAATATAGCATATTCGTAATTTTGTTTAATACCATTTTCTTTCCATACATCAGTTAATTTTTTTCTATCTAAAATACCTTTTAACCTTGCTTCAATCCATTTATCATCATATCCTCTACCTCTGTAATAGTCTATTGCTCTATTTATTGCAATTTCTGGATCAAAAATTTCATCAATTCTTTCTTTTCCCATCTGTGCAAGCCATATTTTAAAAGGCTCTGCTTTTGAACTTGGTATAGATTCTATTAATCTAAAAATTCCTTTTGTATCTAATGTATCTGTTTCTCTTAATTTTCCGTCATTTGCTATCATTTTCAACTGTACGATATTTTCGTACAGTTGACTTCCTTCTTCTATCAACTTTCTTTTTAAATCTGACCAATAGCAAGTGCTTATATAAAAAAATCAAAGCACTATTTCTAGTACTTTATTTCACTTCTCTTGCTTTCACAACAACTCTATGTTTGCTATCATCTGTGCAAGTAATTAAAGTAATCTCTTTTTTTCCATTTGTTAATTGTGTTGTACAACTAACATCTGTTGGCTCTACTTGATATTTATTATACACTTTATATGAAATTACTTTTCCTGATAAATCTGTTATTTCTATGATATCTCCGTTTACTAAAGTTGGTACCTTACTAAAAAATCTAGTATTTCTATAATTGTGACCTACAATACAGAAATTACCCACCTCATTTGGTTCTGGTCCCCAGAATTTAGTTGGAGAAATTTTTAATAAATCCTCTGTTTCTTCTGTTGTATCAGTTGGTCCATCAATAATAGGATACGTAACATTTATTTTTGGTATAGAAACAGTTCCTATTGTTGCATATTGATGTCCATTGGCTGTTGTTTGCATCATTGGCGTATTTTTCGGTTCTTCTTGTGGTTCTTCTTCATCTAAAACAACCACTAATACATTATTTTTAGCAACTGTCGTATCTTCTTCTGGAATTTCAAGATTTGCTAGTATTTCTTGTGATACCTGTTCACTTTTATTCCTGTCATATTCAGCATAAATATAAGCAGAAATTAATACGCACACTAAAAAAACAGACAAGAAAAATTCAAATTTGTAAATCCTCTTTTTCCTCTTCAATTCAGGTGTAATATACAGTTTTTTAGTCACTAAAATCTGATTCATCCTAATCTCCCTATTTTATACTTCCTTTCTATTATAACATAAAAATTTACAAATGAGAATACTTTTTAATCAATTTTGCGAGATTCGCATAATCTTCTATCTTTAACTTTTCTGGCCTTATGTTGCTGTCTATTCCTAATTGCTCTAAAATTTTACTTCCTTCCTCTTTATTCAAAAAAATCTTGGTATTCACTAGTGCATTTAACAATGTTTTTCTTCTTTGCATAAAAGCACATTTTATGATTTTAAACATGTCCTCTTTTTCTTCTATTGCTACAGGTGGTTTATTTCTAATATTTAATTTTATGACTTTTGATGTCACTTCTGGTTCTGGAATAAAAGAATCTTTTGGTACTTCTAAAATCCCCTCCGCCTTTGCGTAATAGTATACACTGTAAGTAATGGCACCCGTTTCCTTTTCACCTGGTATAGCAATTAGTCGGTCTGCTACTTCTTTTTGTATCATGACAGTTATACTTTCTATGGATAATTCTTCTTCTAACAATTTCATTATAATTGGTGTTGTAATGTAATAAGGCAAATTTGCTACTATTTTTACGTTCTTGATAACTTTCTTGGCTTTTTCTTCTTCTATTAATTCTTTTAAATTTACTTTTAATACATCTTGATTTAAAAGTTCAAAATTATCATAAAGAGAAAATCGACTCTCTAAGATATTTATCATTTTTTTATCTAATTCAATACAAATAACTTTTCCTGCTCTTTCTAATAAATATTTGGTTAACGTCCCTAGTCCTGGTCCAATTTCGATTACTAAGTCCTCTTTTTTTATTTTGCTATTATCTACAATTGTCTCAACTACTTCTTCACTAATTAAAAAATTTTGCCCCAAAGATTTATTTGCTTTTATATGATATTGATTCATAATAAATTTGGTTTCTTCTAAAATATTGCTCATTTTTTCCTCCTCTTTTATTACTATATTATATTTTTCTAATTTTTTCAACTTTTATTGCTTTTTAAGCATTTTTAAGATACAATAAGGTTAGAAAATTCAAACAAAAGAGGTTAAATATGGGAACCCAAAAAAAGAAGAAAAAATCAAAAAATAACGTAATAAAGCTAAAAACAAGCTTTGAAAATAAAAATTTAATTCACACTACCAAATTAAGAACTTTGCTAATTACAAGCATTTTAATTTTTCTTTTCTTAATTGGTAGAATTGCTGTGCTTCAATTTATAAAAGGAAATTCCTTAAAAGAAATGGCCTATCAACAACAAGCTATTAATCAAATTATCAGTCCAAAACGTGGTAATATTTATGACTCCACTGGTAAAGCTCTTGCTATTGGTGCTCAAGTTGATACCATAACTATCAATCCTACTAAAATTGTTAAAAACAATGATGTTGATACGAAAGATTATAAAGAAAAAGTAGCAAAAGGTCTTTCTGAAATTTTTTCTCTAAATTATGAAGAAGTATTAGAAAAAGTAGCAAGTAACACACAGGTAGAAACGATTATAAAAAAAGTAGAACAGGAAAAAGTAGAACAACTAAAACAATGGATGGAAGAAAATAAAATTACAGTTGGTATTAATATTGACGAAGATACTAAAAGATATTATCCTTATGGCTCTGTCGCTTCTCAAGTAATTGGCTTTTGCGGAAGTGATAATCAAGGATTAAGTGGAATTGAAGCAAAATGGGAATCTGTCTTAACTGGAACACCTGGAAAAATTGTAAGTTCAAAAGGTAGTGACCAACAGGAAATCCCAAATGCAGAAGAAACTTATATTTCTGCTGAAAATGGTAGTAATCTAACACTTACCATTGACTTGAATGTACAATCAATTGTAGAAAAATACCTAAAACAAGCTGTCGAAGAAAATAGCTGTTCTAGAGGTGGTAATGTCATTGCTATGGACCCCAAAACAGGAGATATTATTGCCATGGCTTCTTATCCAGATTATGACTTAAATTCTCCTTACACACCAAATTCTACACTAGCTCCAATTTACGATTCTCTTTCAACCGAAAAAAAGAGCGAAGCCTTATACAAAATGTGGGCTAATAAATCTGTTGCAGAAACTTATGAGCCTGGTTCTACCTTTAAGGTTATAACTTCTTCTATTGCTCTTGAAGAAAATATTACTTCTACTGATAAATCTGGTGATTTTTATTGTAGGGGATATGAAAAATTTGAAGATGTCTCTGGTTCTGCTATAGAAATTGCATGCTGGCGTGCTAATCCTCATGGTGTTCAAACATTAAGACAAGCACTATGCAATTCTTGTAATCCTGCTTTTATGCAATTAGGTAAAAGAATTACTGCTCCAACACTATATAAATACTATGACGCCTTTGGTTTATTTGATTCAACCAATTCTGGTTTATATGGTGAGCAAAGTAGTATCTTTCAAAATCTAGACAAAGTTGGACCTGTCGAACTAGCTACTATGTCATTTGGACAAAGATTAAATATTACTCCTCTTCAAATGGTTACTGCTATTTCCTGTGTTGCCAACGATGGTATTTTGATGAAGCCTCGTATCGTAAAAGAAATAACGAATACCGATACTGATACTACAACCGAAATACCTACTACCCAAGTCAGACAAGTCATTTCAAAGCAAACTGCTGAAGAAGTAAAATCTATGATGAAATCTGTTGTTACACAAGGTACTGGTAGAAATGCTGCCGTTTCTGGTTATTCTATCGGAGGAAAAACAGGTACTTCTGAACCAACTGAAGCAAATGCTCATGAAGGATATGTAGCTTCCTATGTAGCTATCTCTCCTACCGAAGATACGCAAATTGTTCTTCTTCTTACCTTATATGACCCTGATGGAAAAAATGGTCATCAAGGTGGACAAGTTGCTGGTCCAGTCGTATCTCAAATGTTATCTGAAATTTTACCTTATTTAAGAGTTCCTTCTGATGAAGATTCTTCTAGCAATACGAATTCAAGTAATTATATTACCGTTCCTGATGTTAGAAATAAGACTGTAGCAGAAGCAGAAAAACTCTTAAAATCTGCAGGTTTTACTACAAAAACTTACATAAACGGAGATGCCAATACTCTTTTAGTAGAAAATCAAACCCCTAAACCTGGAAGCTCTCTTTCTAAAAATTCTGTTATTGTCCTTTATGGACAAGGAAGTAGTATTTCTACTTCTGTTACGGTTCCCGATTTGAAAGGTATGAATGCTTCTGAAGCTTCTAGTACTTTAAAATCTAAAAATCTGAATATTAATACAGAGGGGTCTGGTATTGTTATTTCTCAAGATTATACTAAAGATGAACAAGTTCAAGAAGGTACTATTATAAGAGTAACTTTAAAACAAAATTTAACAGATGCTCACTAATTACTTAAAATAAGATTCTTATCAAAATAGCTAAATAAAAGATACCTTTTATTTAGCTATTTTGATGATATGCTTATTCCATTGTTTCATTTTTCCAATATTCTTCTAACAAATTATTTAATTTTCTAATCTTGTCAAATTTTTTTAGAATCTCTATCATCATTTCTTCTTGCTCCCCAGCTAAATAAATCATCCACGCTTCCTGCTTGTTTAATACTTTTTTACTGTTTCTCTTAAATTTAGGTAATTCTATCACATATAATTCAATCGGATTTCCTCTCTTGGATGGTATTACAATTTTATTAAGGTATTCTTGGGATTTTAAGTAATTAAAATCTAATAAATTGATAGTTATTGTTTTAGCCATCTTTCTATTATCTGGATATTCTAATTGATTCGAATGTATTTGTGCATAATATAATAACATTTTGTTTTGTGCATAATAACCATCAATAAATTGAATTCCTATGTTCATTTCTTCTTGCTCTTTTAATTTTATTCTTACATCAGCAATACCAAAATTCTCTTCTGACGGTAAATAATTGGATTTACTTTCTAAATAGGAATTTAATCGAATTTCTTTCATTTCTATATTTAAAAATGTTTCTATAAAATCTTGTAAGATATCTAAATTTTCTTTTGAATTTAAAACTTTTCTTAAAACTCTATTACTTTTTGATACAAATCTTCTATTCATAAATTTTTTTTAGCGCTATTTCCTATTTCCCTCCTTCTGTATTTTATTAAATTATATAATTTAATAAAAGTATAAGTTCTATTCTATTCATTTGTCAATAGATTTTTTCTATTTCATCTGACTTTTCGTCGCAAAATTCGACAAAAGAACAAAATGTGTTTTGGCGGTATAAGAAAAATTGACTTTTCCTATACCATAAAAATATTGGAGCAGAACATTTTCTACTCCAATTATTATTATTTATTTGTCTGCAATATAATAGCCTACTCCTCTTTTGGTTATTAGAATTTTTGGGATAGAAGTATCTTTTTCAATTTTTTCTCTGATTCTTCTCACTGTTACATCTACTGTTCTTATATCTCCATAATATTCATATCCCCAAACTTTTTCTAATAAGGTTTCTCTTGTTACTACTTGCTCAGGTTGGGAAGCTAAGAATTTTAACACTTCAAATTCTCTTAATGTTAAATCTATAATTTCTCCTCTAACCTTAACCTCAAATTTATCTAAATCTAGTTGCAAATCTCCTACTATTATTTTACTTTCTTTCTTTTTTTCTTCATTCGTAGTTTCTATTACTCGATTGTTAGAAACTACTTCTACTTTTCTTAAATTAGCTTTTACTCTTGCTACTAATTCCCTTACACTAAATGGTTTTGTAATATAATCATCTGCTCCTAATTCTAATCCTAGAATTTTGTCAATTTCCTCATCTTTAGCTGTTAACATGATGATTGGAACATTTAATGAGTTTTTAATTCTTTTGCATACAGATAAACCATCTAATTTTGGAAGCATGATATCTAACAAAATTAAATCTGGTTTTTGTTCCAGTGCCATATTGACAGCAGTTATTCCATCTGATGCCTCTATTGTACGATAATCTTCTTTTTCTAAATTATACACTAATATGTCGATAATTGGTTGTTCATCATCAACAATTAATATGGTCTTCACTTCTTTTTCCATTTCTTCTCCCACAAAAATTCCGCCTTTCTTATTATAGCTTTATTTTTATAATTTATTTATATCATAATTAAATAGATTATACAAGGTTTTTTTTTTAGTTTATCTATTTTAGATAATCTTTCCTCCCCCTAAAACGATTCCATCATCATCATAAAACACAATAGACTGTCCAGAGGTAATAGCTCTCTGCTCTGTATCAAATATAACTTTAACCTTATCCTCTTCTGGAAATATCATTGCTTCCGCTTCTTTGGCACGATATCGTATTTTTGCTTTACATCTCATTGGTTTTTCTAACTTATCCCATACCATCCAATTAACTTCTTTGGCATATAACTCTTTCGCATATAATTCCTTTTCCGCACCAACAATTACTTCCTTTTTTTCCTTGTCTAACTTCAATACATACAACGGCTCTTTATACGATATTCCTAATCCTTTTCTTTGTCCGATTGTATAGTTTATGAAGCCTTGGTGTTGTCCTAGAACTTCTCCATTGGATAAGACAATATTTCCTTTTTGCTGGATACCATTTCCATGCTTTTTTAGAAAATTCTGATAATCATTATCTGGTATAAAACAAATTTCTTGACTTTCTTTCTTTTGAGCTACTGTTAACTGATTTTCTTCTGCTATCTTTCTTATCTCTTCTTTATTAGAATAATTCTGTAAAGGAAATATGATATGTTCTAACTTTTCTTTTGCAATCGTATATAAGAAATACGTTTGGTCTTTCTTTTCTTCCCTTGATTTCTTTAGAACATATTGTTGATATTTCTTTGAAAATTCAATCCTTGCATAATGTCCTGTAGCGATATATTCGCATCCTAATTCTCTTGCCTTCTGATAAAATACCCCAAATTTTAAATATTTATTACATTCTACACAAGGATTTGGCGTTCTTGCCTCTTGATATTCCTGGATAAATTTATTTACCACTTTGCCTTTAAATTCTTTTTTACAGTCTATGGTATAATGTGGTATTCCTAATTTTTCACAAACCTTTTTCGCATCTTTTATCGTTTGCTCCCATAACGTCATAGTACATCCAATTACTTCATAACCTTGATTTTGTAATAAGATAGCTGATACTGAACTATCTACACCTCCGCTCATTCCTAGCAAAACTTTTTTCTTCATTTCTCTTCTTCCTATCTTATTCTTTAATCCTTTTTTAGTTCCATTTTTTGTTTTGCCTCTTCTAGTGCTAGCGCAAGTTGGTCTGGACAAGAAGTTCCTCTAAATCCGCATGGAATTCCTTTTAGTCTTCGAATCGCTTCTTCTATTTTCATTCCTTGAATTAAATTGGAAACGCCTACTGTATTTCCAGCACAACCTCCCACTATCGTTACTTTTTTAATGGTATCTCCATCTAGCTCAATTATCATTTCTTGTGAACATACTTTATCATTTGGCGTATATCTATATTCCATTTTTTATTCTCCTTTCTATCCTTTTAAGATGAGAGGGCTTTTAAAGATTTTCTTTTAGTCCCTATTTCTTAACTCAATGTGCACATCTTTTAGTTGTTGCTCTGTTACAACAGATGGTGCTCTCATTAATAAATCTCTTGCCTTTTTATTTTTTGGAAATGCTATAATTTCTCTTATATTTTGTGAATCTGCTATTAGCATAACCATTCTGTCTACTCCTGGTGCAGCTCCTGCATGTGGTGGTGTTCCATACTGAAAAGCATTATATAAAGCTCCAAATCTATTTTTTACATCTTCCTCTGAATAACCTGCTATTTCAAAGGCTTTTACCATAGTTTCTGGATTATGATTTCTTACTGCTCCTGATGCCATTTCATAACCATTACATACTAAATCATATTGATAAGCAAGTATTTCTAGAGGGTCCTTATTTTCCAATGCTTCCAATCCTCCTTGTGGCATTGAAAATGGATTATGACTAAAATCTATTGTACCTTCATCTGATAATTCATACATTGGAAAATCTACAATGAAACAGAATTTATAAACATCTTTTTCGATTAAATCCAATCTTTTTCCTAACTCGATTCTAACTAATCCAGCTATTTTTTGTGCTTTTTCAAATTCATCTGCAATAAAGAAAATAGCTGCCTTTTTTTCTACCTGATATTCTGTTTCCAATTTTTGCTTAATTTCTTCTGTGATAAATTTAGCAATTCCTCCTGTTACCTCTCCTGTTTCTTCCCATTTAGTCCATGCTAATCCTTTTGCTCCTACTTCGTCTGTTGTTGCAAATTCTCCCATTTTGTCAAAGAACTTTCTTCCCTGTTCCGCTCCGTTAGGGACAACAATCGCTTTGATTGTTTTTCCTTTGAAAGCATTGAAATCAGAATTTTCGAATACTTTTGTTACATCTTGAATAATCAATGGATTTCTTAAGTCTGGTTTATCAATTCCGTATTTTTCCATAGCTTCTTTATAAGGAATACGTACAAATGGGCCTTCTTCTACTTTCCAATTTGTAAATTTCTTGAAGGTGTATGGTACCACTTCTTCGATTACTTTAAATACGTCTTCTTGTGTGGCAAAACTCATTTCAAAGTCTAATTGATAAAATTCTCCTGGTGCTCTATCTGCTCTTGGGTCTTCATCTCTAAAACATGGTGCAATTTGATAATATTTATTAAATCCTGACACCATTAACAATTGTTTGAATTGTTGAGGTGCTTGTGGTAAAGCATAAAATTCTCCTGGATTGATTCTACTTGGTACTAAATAATCTCTTGCTCCTTCTGGTGAAGAGTTTGCTAGAATTGGCGTTTGAATCTCTGTAAATTCCAATTCATCCATTTTATCTCTTAATGTTTTTAAAATTTTAGAACGAAGTAATATGTTATTGTGTAATTTTTCGTTTCTTAAATCTAAAAATCGATATTCTAATCGTAAATCTTCTCTTACTTCTTGCTCGGTATTGATTTCAAATGGAAGTACGTTTTTGCATTTTCCTAATACCTCTATTTCATTGGCTACTACCTCAATTTCACCTGTTGGGATTTTCGCATTTTTACTTGCTCTTTCCACAACTTTTCCGTGAAATGTGGATACAGCTTTCTGTATTTAATTCTTTTGCTTGTTCTTGCATTGCCTCATCATTGATTACAATTTGGGTAATTCCAAATTCATCTCTTAAGTCAATGAATACCATCCCTCCTAAATTTCTTATCTTTTGTATCCATCCGCTTAATTCTACTGTTTCTTCTACATTGTTTATTTTTAGTTCACCACATGTTTTTGTTCTATACATTTTGATTTCCTCCGTTTATTTTTTGCTTTTTCTATCTTACCACATTTTAGGCTGTTTTTCAATGATAATTAAAAAAGATATTAAGCTTTTGTGCTTAATATCTAAAACATTTTAGTTTTTAAAAATATTATGGCTTGTTATCCCACACCGTTTTCATTAAAATATAAAACAATTCTAAAACCAGTACTACCATAAGTAGAATTTATAGTAGCTGAATTACGCTGAGAAGCTGGAAAAGAAATTCCATCAAACTGGTTGCACCCACCTCGACGAACTCGATACGAACCTCCTTGATTCTCCATAGTCCATTCATACACATTTCCTGCCATATCATAGATGTTTTTTCTTTTATTACTAGCATTTGCATCTACATCTATTCCTGTATTATGAATAGTGGTTTCATACCATCCTTTTCCCCTACTATCTTTTAGATATTCTTCATCATTAATGAATTTTAAAGTCATATCCCATTGAACTCCATATATCAAAGTACTTGTTACATTTTCTTTATATGATTTATCATTGATAAAGTTCTTCGCTAGTTCTACAGCTCCTCCTGTTAGGTCGGAACTAGAACTACTCCATTTAACATTATTGTAAACTGGTTTATTCTTCTTTACAACTACTTTATTATCTTCTTTTCCTGCTTCATATCGACCGGCAGTAAAATCCCTTATTATTTGGATTTGTTACGCTATTATACATAGTTGTATATAAGCCTTTTTCTCCTTGTATTGAGCCTGGTTCATTACAACTAGATAACTCCGACTGTTTACTTCCGCCAGAATAGCCTTCTACTCTCACAAAATCCTCTGGAGCATTTACTGGAATCCATACAAATTCATTTCCTACTTCATCCCTAATTACAATTCCTTCCGTTACATCTTTTGCAGAATCTGGAGCTACTTTAAATCCTCCTGGAATAACTACTTGGTTTCCATTTTCATCTAATATTGGAGTATTTTTTTCAAACACTTCTTGTTTTTCAATTGCATCTTCTATTGTCATTTTTTTCCACATTGCATACAACGTAGTATTTTTGTCTACTGTAATACTTCCCAAATCGGCATAATCAGTCCCTGTTCCATCTACTTTAGTATTCCATTTTTCAAAGTCATAACCTTCTTTTTGAAAGACATTTGCTGTCAATATCGTAGCTTCTCCTTTGGTTACTTTTTTGCTTTCCATGGTTCCTGTTCCGCCATTCGCATCAAATGTGATAGTAGCTACATTATAACTCCATATAGCATATAAGGTTACATTTCCATTCAATGGATACACACTTTCCTCCATATACTTTTTGCCATTTCCATCTTTATCTTCACACCAACCTACAAAAATATAGTCTGCCCTGGTAAAGTTATTCTTTTCTAGTTTCTTATTAAATCCTTTTCTTACTTCTACCTTTTTTTCTTCTCCTTCTCCTCCATTTGGATGATAGGTTATCGTATATTTTTCTCCTGGTGTTTTATTGCTTTCTATTATTTTCGCTGTTTCTTTTTTATTGTCTACTTCTATCACAAATTCGTAGCCTTCTTTACTTTCTACAATTAAATATTTGTTTTTGGCTTACTCACTTTCTGTAATTCCTTCTTCATTATATTGGTTCACCTTTTCTTGGTTTACCCAGTCTTTTTTTCTTATTTTTCCTTCTATACTTACTATCATTACTTCTTCTTTTACTTCTGTCTTTCTTTCTGCTATTTCTTCTGCAATAATTAAATTGATTTCTTATTTATACTGACTAATTAAATGCTCTTCTTTGGCTGTATTTGCT